>JANOIK010000915.1:0-5492 GCA_031407585.1 Planctomycetota bacterium
ACGATCTGCGGCGGCGCGGTTTCGCCGCCGCCTTCGCCGGGTGCTTGGCCGCCGCCGCTACTCCCTCCGCCGCCGCCGCAGATCGTCGCCTCGCCTTGGCAAGCCAACGCCAACAGCTACCGCGACCTGCTCAAGCTCTACGACGCCGCGACGGCCAGTGCCGGCCCCGTCGCCGGCCGCGTGAACATCAACTGCGCGTCGCGGCCCGTGCTACAAACCATCCCGCAGCTCCCGCCCGCCGCGATCGAGCAGATCCTCGCCCGCCGCGAGCTAGAGCTCAACCCCACGATCGGCGCGCAGCGGCACTCGATCTGGCTGCTCGTCGATGGCATCGTACCGCTCGAAACCATGAAACTGATCGATCGCTTCGTCACCTCCCGCGGCGACGCCTTCAGCGGCCAATCGGTCGGATTCTTCGACGCCGACTCGGCCCCCGTCCGCGGCGAATTCATCCTCGACCGCGCGGCCTCGCCCCCGCGGCTGCGACACTGGCGAGACCTCACCAACTGGGGCCCCGGTTTTTCGGCCCAACTGCTCGGCGCCCCGGCAAAAGACGGCCGTTAGGCCCCCGCCGCCCGTACCTCTAATTACAATAAGTTGATCCTTGAAAGCCCCGAGTATTCACCACGACGGCACGACGAAGACAAGGGGATATTAAAACCGCGGATGAACGCGGATAAACGCAGATTAGGAGATTTAATTTTAATCGGATTTGTTCTTATCTGCGTTAATCTGCGTCCATCTGCGGTTCTCCCCGCCCCCGTCGTGTCGTCGTGGTAAAAAAATCCCTTCGGCCCAGCAATGCCCAAAGCCATCGCCCTTACGCTCCAGTCGCAGTCGGCCCTCGCGGTCGTGGCTCGCGCGAGCGGTGCGTGCATTGAGGTCGAAGCGATCGTGCCGGTGACGTTCGCCGCGGGGGACGACGCGCGGGCTGCGGGCGAGAAGATTGCCGCGGCGCTCGCGCCGTTTGCCGTGGGCCGAGCGGTGGCGGTGCTGGCCGTGCCGCGGGCCGAGCTGCATTGGGCGAACTACGACTTGCCGCCGGCGCCGGCGGAGGAGCTGCCGTCGCTGGTGGAGCTGCAGGCCCAGCGCGACTTCGCGCTCGCCGAGGACGGCGTGGGCTTCGACTACTTGTCGCTCGAAGGCGACCACGAGCATCCGCACCGCGTGCTCGGCGTGGGGCTGGCGCCCGCGGCGCTCGAACGGGCGCGCGCCGTGTGTACGGCGGCCGGACTGCAGCTTGCACGCATCGTGCCGTTGCCGTTTGGTTGGGTCGAACTCGGCCGTCTCGCGGCGCGCACGGCTCCGACCACCAACGTCGGCGCTCTCACCGTCTTCACCGGCATGGCCGGTCGGCAGGCCGCGGTGTGGGCGCTCGAGGGCGATGCCCTGCGGCTGGTGCGCACTGCGTGGCTCGCCGCCGAACCGGACGCCGAGGCCGATCTGGCGATCCTCACCAGCGAGCTACGGCGCACATTGCTGTCGCTCGCACAGCGCGCGGGCGGCGCCTCCTCCTCGGGAACGCTACCGCTTATCTATGTCGGCGAGCATGCGGCGCGCATCGCGAGCCAACTCACGACCAGCCTGTCGCGCCCCGTGCGCGGCGTGCCGTTGGAGGAGCTGATTGATGCGCCGACGGGCGACCCGACCGAGATCGCCCCGCTGGCGGCGCTCGCTGCGGCGGCCGGCGCGGGCCGCACGTCGCCGGTCGATCTGCTCCACCCGCACCGCCCCCCCGCGCCGCCCAGCCGTCGCCGCACCTACGTGCTGGCCGGCGCCGCAGCCGGGTGCGTGGCGCTCGCGATGCTGTGGAGCGGGTACAGCCGCATCAGCTCCCCGCTGGCCGAGGCTGCGGACGCGAAGGCCAAGGTTGCGCAGCTCGAGCCGACGCTCGAGCGGATGGCGGTCGTGGAAGAAAAGGCCGCGGCGGTCGACGCCTGGCTCAACGAATCCGCCAATCTGCTCACCGAGTTGAACCACCTGGGCCTGCAACTGCGGCCCAAGCCGCTCGCCGACGGCACGTTCAACACCGGCGAGGACCTGATGCTCACCAAGCTGACGCTCGCCGGGAAGGTGCTGACGATCGACGCGGGAGTGCGAACAACCGACGCGGCCGACCCCATCGAACGCCGGCTGCGTGAAGGCGACTACCGCGTGATGCGGGTCATTCTCGAGACGCAAGCCGAGGGTCAAACGCCCGGCTACGCGGCGCGGCTCACCGAATCCCTGGAGCGCGTCGGCGCCGCGAACGACGAGGACGACGCGGAGAAGATGTCGGCCACGGCGTCGACTGCAGCCGCAACGACTGCGGCGACGCCGGCAGCGAGTCCGGCCGCCGCGGATTCGACTTCGACGACGACCAGCGGCGCTGCGGCCGCTCCCTCAGAAACGACCGCTACGACCCCCGCCGCGACGACGACTCCCGCCGCCACGACGACTGTGGCGCCGACCGCGCAGCCCACGTCCACCGCGCAACCCGCGGCCGATTCGTTCGGCGCCTCGCCGGCCTATTCCTCGGCCATGCCGGCCTCGGGCGCCTACAGCGCCCCCGCCGCGGCGCCTGCGAGCGGGGACTCCCAATGACCCAGCGCGAGAAAGTCCTGATGGGCGCCGTCGCCGCGTCGGCGGTGCTCTGGGCCGGCACGGGCGCGCTGGCACGCTACCGCACCGCGGTCGATCGCAACGAGGGCATCGCGGCCAAGGCGGCGACGGAGCTCGACGACGCCGAGTTCGCCGTGATGCGCGGCGAGAAGGCCAAGCGGCGGCTCATCGACTGGGCGAAACGCTCAATGCCCATCGACCCCAACGTCGCGAAGTCGCGCTACCAGGACTGGGTGCGGAAGGAGCTCGCCGCCGCCGGGCTCACGATCGAGTCGCTCGCGGACAGGACGCTCAATCGCCGCACGACGCACTACGGCGAGCTGTCCCTCGAAGCGCGAGCGAGCGGCACGCTCGACCAGCTCACCGATTTTCTCTACAAGTTCTACGCGGCGCCGCACCTGCACCGCATCTCGGCCGCCACGGTCACGCCCAGCGAGAACGGCGCCAAGCTCGCGGTGGTCCTCGGCGTCGACGCGCTCATCCTGCCCGACAGCGACCGGAAGACCGACCTGCCCAAGGGCGACGAGCTGAAGCTGCCGCACACGAAGGACGCGTTCAAAACGAGCCTCACCGGCCGCAACGTGTTCGCACCGCATACGCCCGGGGCCGACCCCGGCGCCACGCAGGCCAGTGCCGCGCGTATCTCAATGATCGTGAGCGACGGGGACGACGGCTACCATCTCTGGATTCACGTCGCCTCGCCAGAGAAGACGCACAAGTTTGAAGTCGGCGACAAGGTGGAGTTCGGCAGCTTTTCGGGCGAGCTCATCGAGCTCGATCTCGATCACGCGGTCTTCAAAACGAAGGACGGCCGCTTCGAAGTCCGACGTGGGCAGAATCTCGGTGAGGTGAAAAAGATCGAGGAGGAAGCAACTGAGGAGCCGACGAGCGAGGCTAAGTCAGAAGAATCCGACGACGAAGAGCCTGCCGACGACGAGTCGGAAGCGGCGACGTCGGACGATGCCGCGACAAAGAGTCGCGACGAGAGTTCTTCGGAAACAGACGCCTCGGACGCCGAGCCGGACGATGATTCTGCGGACACAGATCGACCAGGGAACTCCGATTCCGACTGAATTGACGCCCAAACCGCGACCCGAAGTTGGACCCTTTCCCGCGGCGGCCTGTATACTGACGGCGCCCGCTCCATTGCGAGCGGGCGCCAGACACAACTAGCCGCGGGGGTGACTCATGAGGTTCGCACGTTACGGTCTTTCCTTGGCCGCGCTCTTGTCCATCTTGCAATCGGCTTGTCTCGCCGACTTCATGGCCGTCGGCGGCATTGATCTCGGCCCGCGCACCTTCTCGTTCTCCGATCCGACGGTCGTCACTCAATCGTTTCGAATATTCGACCCGAATACGACCACACGAGTTGATTTTCTTCTCGGCGGAAACGGGCAGGGGACTTTCCAGGTCGACGTTTTTGAAGTGTCGGAAGACGCCCAGATCGTCGGCACTGTAGTCTCACAAAACTTCGCAATCCCCAGTACTGGCAGTCAACCTGGCGATGCTGTCAGTGTTTCGGTCCCGTTCGTCTTCAATGTTGCCACGGAGGACCAGAATTTCTTACTCGTGTTGAGCGCCACGGGAGGCACGGCGTTCGTCGCGGAGGCGATCCACACGTTTCAGCTCGGCGGAGGCGTGGGACAAACCCACTCGACGTCTCTTCCGATTACGAATCCCAATCAGGGGACGAACCTGATTTTCAGTCCGATGCACTTTCAAGTTTACGGGACCGTTCAAGTGCCAGAACCGTCGGCGGTGCTGCTGGCGTCGTTTGCCGTAGCTTTCCTGGCAAGGCGCCGAAGTTGAGGCGAATCGTCGGACTACGCCGGGCGCCATGCCCTCGTCCGCGTGGGCATGTTGGCGCCGAACGTAACTCACGGGATGGAAAAACATGAACGGACAGAAGCGGCGCAAGTATCTCGTTACTTCTGTCATTCTGTTGATGCTATTTCCCGTTCTTTATGTTTTTCTACAGGGGCCCAACCTTCGCATTTCTTATCAAAGCGAGCTTGTTGAGATCGTTGACCCCATTCAGATTGCGTTATTGGATCACGCGTCTCTCGATGTGATAAAGCAGATTGTCGAGAAGGATCCGAAAAGTCTTGACGCTATAGATCCAATTTTTGGAACAGCTATGGACCGGGCGCTCATGAGCAATCGCGTCGATGTGGTCGAGTTTCTTCTTGATCGGGGGTGGGACCCCAACCGTGCCCTCCTGGCGGAAGGGCAACGTGAGTCTGACCCGCTCGGCTTCGCCATCTGCACAGGCCGATTTGAAATCGCGCAAGCTTTGCTCGAGCACGGCGCCGATGCGAAAGCGGCGGTCTGGCACGGCGTTCCCGCGCGAGAAATATGCGCTGAGTTGAAAGGCGAAGAGCGAGAGCAGGGCCTAAAGATGCTAGAACAATATGGCAATGTCGACCCCGTCGCGAAGTGAGTTGAGAGCGGCTGCGTTACTTCAGCTCACACGCATTTCGACGGGCGGGAATCCCTCCCCTAGCCCCTCCCTTCGAGGGAGGCGATCGCGGCGCTCACGCACTCTCGATGTCTGCCGCCGGGACGACCATCAGCTTCGGCGCCGCTCCGTCAGCCAAATCGTCCCACATGCGAAGGCCGCCGAAATACGCATTGTGATTGCCGCCGCGGCGGCAGCCTTCGGGCAGGTCCTTGATTTCCGTGACATTGCCTCCGCCGAGCACCACATAGTCGGCGAAGAACGCACTCTTGAGTTGTGCGGACGCCTCGGCCACCGCTTGCCGCCAGCGCTTCTTGCCGTAGCGGGCGAGGCCGTCGCGACAAAGGTAGTGGTTGAACGACTCGCCCTCCCACAGCTTCAAGTGGCCCAGGGCGAGCGGCACGATCACGCCGTCGGCGATCAGCGCCGTGCC
>JANOIK010000981.1:0-3231 GCA_031407585.1 Planctomycetota bacterium
CAATATTCGCGCATTTTGGAACGGCCGAGCATCGGGCGGCTCGGCGTTTGTCGGGGGATCGACGCATGGGCCGTTCCAAAATTGAGGGGGTTTTGGCATTTCCCGATGTGGTCGCGCAGTGTCGCGATTTGGATTGCCACCGAGCGGAGGGCGTCGGTAGGTCGGAGGAAAGGGCGCGCGGCGACGGCGGTTGGTTGTCGAGTGGTTGTCATAGGGTTTCGCCTTTCCGCTTACGTGCTTCGTTCGGAGGGGAGAGACCGCGGATTACGCGGATTTCGCGGATGGATTGAAGTCATCCGCGTCTTATCCGGCTTTGCACAAAACTCTTGTGGGAGCGGTCTCTGACCGCGATGACGCGCCGCACAACGTGTCGTGGTGGTGCGCGGAATCGGCGTCGGAGACGCCTCCCACAGGCCGAATTTTTGTGCAAACCGCCTATTATCCGCGAAATCCGTGTCATCCGCGGTTGTCCTTTGCGCTGCGCAGGACTGGGCGTACACAGCCTGCCATTACATGAACGGGCGTTTATGTCCACGACTTAATGTTAGGGAAGTGCGCGGCCCAAAAATAGTGTTCGGCGGTGATTTTTTGGGAAGTTTTTTGGGGCTGGAATTCCAAAGGTTCCGACAAGATTGACGTATGACGGCAGCGAAGCGGGGGCAAAGTTGATAAGAAACGAACTCACGAAGACTATCTCGCGCTCGCGCCGCCGCCGGCCCCTGCAGTCGGCCGCTGGGGGAAGCCAGGCTTCCGAGCGGGAGCGACGGTTTCGCGCGCCGCACGCGTATCCCAAAGAAGAACGCTTCCCTCGATATGTCCGCTCGCGAGAATTGTGCCGTCATCCGAAAACGCCAGTTTACTCACATCCATTGGCGCATCGAAGCGTTGAATGAGCTCGCCCGTGGAGCCGTGCCAGAGTTCGATCTGGCCGCGATTGCGACAGGTTGCGATCAGCCTCGCGTCGCGCGTGACGGCCGCCATTGAGAAGGCGGAAAAGTAGTCCGGCCGCGGCCGAGTGACTCGCGTGCGCTCCTGTCCCGTGATGACGTCCCACACCAACAAGTAGGTCAAACCGGGCTCCAATCGATTGGAGGCGCGCGAATGGAAATCGTCTGACGTTACGACCACCAAGGTTTGATCGTCCCTTGATTCTGCCATGTTGAAGTGGCCGACATAGGGTATGGGGAAGTGGTTGGTGACTTTTTGCATCCTCCAATCCTCCAGCAGCAGTTCGTATAGGCCCCAATCGATCGATCCATCTTCCAGTTGCTTGCCGGGGCGCACCTCGTTGAACCGAACGAGACGACTGCCGCCGAGGGCGAAGCCCGCGAATGTGTAGCGGCCATAGATGTCCTCCCCCCAGCCATGTCGCTGTTCGGGCGGCGTCCACTCGTCGAGGATTTTCCCCGTTGCGATATCCCAACGACGGTACGTTTCTCCCGACTGCCCGCTGAACGTCTTGCGGTCCGCGCTCAATTGGAATTTGGTCAAGTGCATGGGGTGGCCCAGCTCGAAGAATCGTTCGATCTCGGCGGTCGAGATGTCCTGAAGCTGGAGGCCGCCTTTTGGCAGGCCAGAGATAAGCGCACGGCGGTTGTCCACGGCGGCGACGTAGGGGGTGTGGTAGTACTCGATGAACACGGTTCCGGGCTCGCCCGTTGTAACATTCCAGGCTCGGCGCTGGTCGCTGCTACCAACAATGAGCGTCGATCCATCCGGCGTGAACGACAGTTGTTCGATGCTTCGAATATGCTCCGGCGTATCGTGGAGCGGCTGGCCAGTCTCCGCGTTTACCGGAGTGAAGGCGCATCGTTCGCCGGCGAGGAAGACCCAATTGCCGTCGGGGCTGATGATCGGCTCCTCGGTGAAATAGATATCGGGCGGGGCGAACTCACTCACCATCTGGCCCGACTCGATGTCGTAGACGCCCATCTTTCGCTCGAAGTACCCGCCAGTTCCCGTCCAGAACACCAGTCGCTTTCCATTGGCGGAGAGCGCTGCCTGCGACGACTGCCACTCCGGCTCGGCGAAAGGAATGGGTTTCCCGATTAGCTCGTTTGTATCTGGTTTCCAGAACACAATGGCCTTCTCGTCCGTCGAGTAGCCGGCCATGAGCGTTCCGTCCGGAGTACACACGGGCTCGACCCGCTTCCCGTAGTTGTTGAAGCGCGTCAAACGGTCGCCCGTTTTCAAGTCGATTCTTTCGACGAAGGCTCCATCCCAACCCGTGAGTACGCCGTTGCTAGCAACCGGATGCCGACCCGAACGAACGGACGGCTTTAAGAGCATCAGCCGATTCGTATAGGCGTCCCACACGGACAGCTTCGAATCATTGTCCATGGAACAAATCCACCGCCCATGGTCCAAGAACGTGTAGTGCGTTTCGCCGTGTTGCCGCACTCGCTCGAGGAGTCTGCCACGGCGCACTTTGCCCGATTTCAAGTTAAAGCCCAATATGCCTCGATCTCCCCGACCGCGCCACTCAAGAGCGAGAAGCTCCCTCCCATCGGGAGAGAACGCGATGCAGTCGGAATCGATGGCGTCGGAAAAATCGTGAATCAGCTTTCCGTCAGGGAACGACCATATTCGAAGTTCAAAACCGTTGCACGCGGCCAGCAGCTTGCCGTCGGGCGAGAACTGGAAGATCCGCTCGTTGCTGTCGCGAAGCGGAAGGCGGAACTCGGAAACGCCGAGGCGGCGCATGGGGTCGGCGGCAGGAAGCAAGGGCGCATCGTTTTGAGCGCGACCTCGCGGTGGAAAGAGCAATAGAAACATCAATAGGATGAGATGGCGCATGCGCATTTCCGCCTTCGGTTCGCGCGCATCGGCATCGCGGCGGAACCGCAGCCAATATAGCAGCTCCGCAACGTTGTCACCTAATCAGGTAGGAAATGCACGGCGGTTATGGCGAATGGATCTTGGCGAGCTCAACGCAAACTCTTTGATGTCGTTACTGTCGCCCCGTTGGGGCTTGGGGATTTGTGAGTCGGGCGGCCTGGGGCTGACGCCCGCAGGCTATTGACGGTCGCCGCGTTGCGGCTGGGGCGCGATGGCGCGGGGGAGCGGGGGTTTGGTGATGAGGCGTGCGGCGAAAGGCCCGAGAACGGGCCTGAGTGGTTGGCGTGGCGTGTGAGACCCATCGTGAACGATGGGAGCTAGGACCGCTGCGTGGCGGCGTAGTATGGCGCCCGTCTAGACGGACGCGGAGAGCGCGCAGGCGTACGAGAGAGC
>JANOIK010001006.1:0-9807 GCA_031407585.1 Planctomycetota bacterium
GGCAACGGACCCAACGACCTGGAGTTTTACGGTGGTCACGTGTCGGCGCCGCGCACGCTAACGTTTGCAACAACGACGGGCACGCCGACCATCGCCATCACCGGCGGCGTTCGCCCCATTGGCATGCCAAACAACAACAACAACGGACTGGGCTTGAACATCGCTGGCACGCAGGGGTTGAGACTCGACCTGGCTGGCACAGGCGCGTTTCGAGTCAATACCGGGGTGAACTGGAGCGGATTCTCCGGCGCGCTCACGGTCGCTCGCGGCAATTTGGATCCAGTAGCTGGGCCCAACACGATTCCTATGACCCGGTTAGTGCTCGGCGAGTCATCGAACTACGCCCGACTCGGCATGTTCACCAACCGTAATCAATCGATCGGCGGCTTCGATGGCAACGCCAACTCTTTTGTCGGGAACAACGGTACCGGGTTTTCGACGCTCACTGTGGGCAATAACAATGAAAGCGGCAGTTTCGCGGGAACATTTGGCCGGAACGATGCCGCTAATGACCTCACCAACAATTTGTATCGGTCGATGATCCATGTGATCAAAGTGGGCGGCGGCGTGCAAAAGTTTACCGGCACAAGTTTCGGCGCTGGAACGACGACCGTCAACGGCGGCTCGTTTCTGTTGAATGGCGTTCACACCGCTACGGGCGTAGTTGCCGGAAACCTCGCCGCAACGACTGGCACGTTCGGGCAGTACGCTGTCAACAACGGCGGCACGCTGGGCGGCACGGGCGCCATCACGCCGTTTGACGACGGCGGCGTGACGCAGGGCATGGTCAGCGTCAACGACGGGGGATTTCTGAGCCCCGGGGATGGCGGTATTGGCACACTGACGATCAACGGCGGCTCGTCGCTCTCAAGCGTCTTGAGCCTTGCCCTGAATGGCGGCAATGGCGGCGGCAAGGGATTGTTCGACCTTGGCGCGAGCAGTGCGAGTGACAAACTCGCGCTCGTCGGCGCTCAGGCGAGCGACGTGATTTTCAATAGCAATGTCCTAAATTTCAACGCATTGGCCGGGGCAGCCTCGGGCGATTACACACTGTTCACCGCCGATGCGGCCAACGCCTACGCGGGCCTCACCGTCGGCGGAGGTGGTCTCATCACCGGTGGTCTCTCGATTGGCGCCGGCCTTGGCGCAGGAAGCTCGCTCAAACTCGTGGGCAACAACATCGTCGTCAGCGCAGTAATCGCTGCCACGCAGGACGCCGACTTCGACAACGACAACAACGTCGATGGCGACGACTTTTTGATTTGGCAGCGCGGTTTGGGCGCTATGGGCACAGGCACGAACGGCACGGGCGACGCCAACGGCGACATGAACGTCGATGGCGCCGACCTGGCCGTGTGGCGGAACAAATTTGGCATGCCGCCGGCCACGGGGGCGGCCGGAGCGGTTCCCGAACCGGCTGCGTTAGCGCTCGCTTGGATGACCGCGGGCGCCTTGGCGACGTTCAGGCGGCAGCGCCGCATCGGCCGCAACTAGAATTGACCTCGCGTGTTCTTCTTCTTTTCTCAACCTGAGGTGAGTACTTATGAACAGACATCAGAGAATTCGACTAGCTCTCAACGTCCTATGCGCGGGCATTTGCGCCGTGGCAAGCGTTGCGCACGCCGCCAGCATTGGCGTGAACTTTAACTCGGGCGAAGGCAGCGGCACGGGAACCATTGGGACAAAAGCGCCGCCGGTCGCAGGCGTGGTTCCGCAGAGCAATTGGAATGACACGACCGGCGCCTCCGGCTCGCTGGCTGCGGGAGCCGTAGTCGAGTCGGGCGGCGGATTTGCACCGGGCGTCGTCGTCGCCTGGGTCGTCAACGGCGGCAACTTCGTTAGCGGCCACGGAACCGTGCCAAGCCCGCCGGCCACGGGCAATCAGGCCTTGATGGCGGGCAACCTCGATCCCCGCAATTCCAATGCGCCTGGCACGGCCACCGTCACGGTCACTGGGCTCGGCTCCGGATACACGACGTTCGGCTATGATGTGCTCGTCTACTTCGACGGCAACTCAGGCGCCGATCATCGCACCGCTCACTTCCGACTCGATCTCGACGGCGATCTCGTGAACACCACGGCCGACGTCATCGACTACTATGGCGTGGATCGCGCAGGCATTCATTTCGAGAACACGCAATCGTTTGTGCAGGCGACGCTCACCACAAACACCTCGGCCGCGGATTTTAACGGCACGAACCCGCTGCCCGCGTCATCGAACTACGTGCGCTTCACAGGCCTGACAAGTCCGAACTTCGTTGTCACCTCGATAACCGACGGCACGGCATGGACCGTCGCCACTGGCGTTGTTGCGGGTACGCGGCGCTCGAACGTGCAGGGCTTCCAGATTGTCGCTAATGTTCCCGAGCCGACCGGATGCTTACTGCTCGTGATTGCAGGGGTGGCAGGAGTGGGTGCACGGAGAACTTTTTGCGGGGGGAAGCAGAGATGAAGCCAGCCTCAAAGTTAACGTTCGTCGCCTTGCTCTTCCTAGGCGCGGTGGTGACATTTGGGACAGCTTGTGAATCACGCGCCGATTTGGTGATTGGCGTGAACTTCAACTCGGGCGAAGCCAGCGGCACGGGAACCATTGGGACAAAAACACCGCCGGTCGCCGGCGTCGTTCCGCAGAGCAATTGGAATGACACTACCGGCGCCTCCGGCACGTTGGCCGCCGGCGCCGTCCTCGATTCCACCGGAGGGTTCGCACCCGGCGTCGCCGTCGCCTGGGTCGTCAACGGCGGCAACTTCCTTAGCGGACACGGAACCGTGCCAAGCGCGCCGGCCACGGGCAATCAGGCCTTGATGGCGGGCAACCTTGATCCCCGCAATGGCAATGCGCCTGGCACGGCTACTATGACGGTCACCGGGCTCGGCTCCGGGTACACGACGCTGGGCTACGACGTGCTTGTCTACTTCGACGGCAACGCCCCCGGCGATCATCGCACCGCTCACTTCCGGCTCGATCTCGACGGCGATCTTGTGAATACCACGGCCGACATCATCGACTACTATGGCGTGGATCGCGCTGGCATTCATTTCGAGAACACACAAACGTTCGTGCAGGCAACGCTCACCACAAACACCTCGGCCGCGGATTTCAACGGCACGAACCCGCTGCCGCCGTCTTCGAACTATGTGCGGTTTACCGGATTGAACAATCCGAACTTTGTCGTGACCTCGATGACGGACGGCACGGCGTGGAACCTAGCCGCCAACGGCGGTTTGGGCGGCGTTTCCACTACGCGACGATCCAATGTTCAGGGCTTCCAAATCGTGGCTGTCGCCGCCGTTCCGGAGTCACATGCGATCGCGCTGACCATGGCGGTTTGTCTGCTGCTGACACTGGTCTGGAAACGCACTTGAGCTCGGCGCCAGGACGACTGGCGATGTATACGCCGCCTACGCGTCCAAAAATACTCGGCGGATCGTCATCGAGGCGTAGGTTGGTATCGAACTGGTAAACGACTCACGATGGGCGACACGGGTCCGCTCCGCCGGGGGGCAGAGGGCGGACCCGACGCCTGTCGCGAGCCAGCGGAGTCTATGACTAGGGAGATTGGTTTGGCGCTGCGAACAGGTTTAGAGGCGGCGCACAGAGGAGTGGCTTGATGGCCCGTCCCCGTGGTCGATTACTTACTGCAATTCTTGCCGGATCGTGCGCCCTCGCAGGCGGCGCCTCGACCAGCCGCGCTGGAACACTCGACGCGATAAGGTTCGGTAACTCCGCATCAGAAAGCGCCCATGGCGTCGCGTTGACGAGCGCGCCGACAAGCACTGTCGTGCTCGGCCAAACATCGCGGCGATTGAATGTCGGCGGTCGAATGTCCTTTGACCTCGCCGTTGACGGCGCCGACCAGAACTACGCGACTGTGCGGTTTTGGGGCGGCGATACGACCGTGAATGGTCGCCTGTTTTTGGGCGACCAGAACGGCGCTTTCATCAACTGGGCGCAACTGGACGACAGTTCCTCAGCGCAGTCGATCCCGTCGCATTGGCACTACGCAACCGTGCCGCTGCCCAGGTCGATGACCGACGGTCAATCGTCCGTCCGGCTGAGCTTGTACGCAATGAACGATAATTCGAGCTACAGTAATCCGCCGCCCGCCGGGGCCCAAACGGCCAACAGCCGGCCCATGTACTCGATCTTCAGTCACGCGGGATCGCGCTACGACGTCTCCGACGGCGTCCTTAACACCGCCGCGATCGCCCCCTATGACTACGGCAACTATGTGAAACCGTCGGGCGGACAGATGACCTCGTATGTCAACAATCTCAAGAGCATCGCAAACGGCATCGCGACGCAAGTCGCCAACATGCAGGTCACCAACACGGCTGGCTTGCCGAGCTCGCTCCTGGGCGCGTTCGACATTCGCACCGGCGCCGACAACGCCGCGACGCTTAACGCGACCCACTCGCACCATATCAGCACCGACAACCTGGGCCCGCTACGCGGGGCGACAATCCTGGCTCATTCGTACAACATGCCGGGCGGGGTCTATCAAGGCAACGCGAACACCCTCGATCGGATTGCCTGGGGCATCGATTACGCGCGGCGCGTCCAAGGGGCGACGGGCGGATACGTCGACGTCTGGCAGCCGATTCAGTGGACCGGCGGCCCCAATCGCACCGACGCCAGTGGATCGCTGGAAGGAGTCACCCATCAGGAAATCGCCAAGGCGTTCCTGATGACTCGCTCGGCCATGGAGAGCGCAGGACTGCTCGATCAGCTCGTCGACGATGACAACAACGCCGCCACTCCGACGATCACGCGCCGCCAGGCCTATACGGACCTTTTCCGCGAGTTTGTCGACTTCCACAGTGGTTACTTCGGCGGCTGGAATGGAAGCAATGCGCCGCGCGACCGCGGCCACGCTCCCAATCAAGATCTCTACCAAGTGGGCGGCATGGCATGGGCTATGGAAGCTTTGGAGTCGCTCGACGACGACGCGTTCAGTCCGGGCAATGCTGCCTTATCGCACGCGAACGCCCAGGCGGCGCTTAAGGCCCGAGCCTACGAGGCTGCGGGGGTCACGCTTACGCCCTTCAACAACTCGTGGTGGTTCTCTCCCGACGGTTTGCCGCTGGAGGCTGGAGGGTTGAAGGGAGGCGGTTACTCTTCCGAGTACGGACAGCGACAGTCGGAGGAGATTTGGGACCTCGCGCAGTTCCTAGACGACCCTGCGGATCGTGCTCCGATGCTCGAGATGGCGGAAAACGCGGCGAGTGTGTGGCAGAATTTCTGGTATCCCATTTACCGCACGGGAGGAACTATTGATACGCGTCTCGAAGGCGCTATCAACTGGCGCAACAGCAAAATCAGCGGCGCCGGCGAGCAGTGGTTCCCGGCGCAATTCGCCGCCCTTTCCACCAATGGCATCGCAGATCCTGCCGTGATCCGCGCGCTGCAACTGGCCTTCATGAACAACGAACTGCACCTTGCTGCGCCGCGCGGCGGCCACTTCTGGCAGGACGGCGTCTGGATTATGGAACAAGTGGAACAACTCGAAACGCTGCTCGCCGACCTACCGTCGACCAACGAGTTGCCAGCGAACCAGCAGCGGTTGCCATTTGAGGCAGGCCAGCCAGACTTTGCCTGGATCGATTCATTCGGCGGCGCAGCCGCCATTCGCCACGGGGATGATTTCATCTACATGGCCCTCAACTGGCATCACGGCTCCTCGGGCAGCAATCCGGTCAGCAACAACATCGTCCGCATTCACGAAATCACGCCGCTGGACGATCGGATCGTCACCGCGGTCATGGAGAACCCGTTCGGCTTCGGCGAGCTGTACCGCGTCCACTACGGCGACTACTTGCTGGGCGTCAATGCGGATGGCATTTCCAGCTACCTGCTCGACGTTCCCACGGCCAACGGCTGGCTTCGCGACCTCGTCTCGGGCGAGCTCCGCTATGTGACGAACGGCTCCCTCACGTTGCCGGCTGGGCAGTCGGTCGTGTTGTTGCTTGACCAACTTATCCAGGGTCCCTCGGCTGATTTCAACCACGACGGCATCGTAAACGCCACCGACCTCGCTGCCTGGAAGGGCGCCTTCGGACCGACCGCGGGCGCCGACGCGGACGGCGACGGCGATAGCGACGGCGACGACTTCCTCGCGTGGCAACGACAACTCGGCAGTAGCGTAACACTGGCTACCGCGGCGAGCGTCTCGGTGCCGGAACCCGACGCGATGGTAGTCGCCTGCTTGACTGCGGCGATAGGCGTCGCGACGAGCCGACGCCGCGTATTATGCTCAACCCAAGCCGGCCTTGGCCGCAGTGCATTCGCCAAAATCCGAGCGTCGATGCTATGAGACTAAAGTCTTTGGCATTGTCGTTGACGATGCTTATCGCCTTGAGTTGGAGGGCTGTTGCTTGGGCGCAGCAGAGTGCGACTTCGCCGGACGGTAACGTTAATATTGAATTCGTGCTGCAGAATGGCGGCGTTCCCGCTTACAAGATCGATTATCTTGGGCAGCCGATCGTCCTCGAATCGCGGCTTGGCTTGGGAACGACGTACACCAGCGGGTTTAGCCTCGCGGGTACGTCGTCGTCTGCGCACGCCGGCCAGTGGATCAACGACTTTGGCGAGAAGAGAATCGTCCCGGACAACTACACTGAACTCAATGTCGACCTAGCGCACGCCTCCGGCGCGCAAATCCGCCTCACATTCCGGGCGTATGATGAAGGGGCTGCCCTGCGATATTCCTTCCCTGTACAGACGCAGCAAGTTTTCACCTACAGCGGCGAACGCACGGAATTCCGCTTTCCGGCAAATACGTTCGGCTGGGAGGAGCACGGTACCGAGGGCATTTACCAACGTCGCAATACCGCCAGCATCCAGGCGTTTACCGAGCGGCCGCTGACTCTCGAGTACGCTTCCGGCGCCTACGCGGCCCTCGCCGAGGCGGGGACGACGAACTATCCGCGGATGCTGCTCTCGCCGTTGTCGGGCGTGACTGGAGCGTTGGTAAGCGCCCTCGGCGGGACCAGTTCCAACGGCACGACTGGGGGCGGCAACAACCCGAATGTGACGCTAGCGGCTGGCTCCTCAACCCCTTGGCGGATGTTCGTCGTGGGTCAACGCCCGGGGGATCTCTTGGAGCGAAACTATTTGATGCTGAATCTCAATGAGCCGTCCGCGCTTGACGACACGTCTTGGATCAAGCCGGGCAAGGCGATGCGCGACACGCAGCTCACCACGGCCAACTCGAAGGCGATCATCGACTTGGCTGCAACCGCCGGTCTGCAGTACGTCCATTTGGACGCCAACTGGTATCAATCCGGCAACCCGTCGTTGCCGCGCACCGGGCTCGACGTTCAAGGCATCGTCGACTACGGTGACCAAAAGGGCGTAGGCGTCATCCTCTACGTCGACCGCAACGACGTCAAAGCTCAACGCGATGTGATCTTTCCGCTGTATGAGCAGTGGGGTGTCAAGGGAGTAAAACTCGGCTTTGTTTCCGTCGGCCCTCAGACGGAGACCGCGTGGATAACTGAAACCATCGAGCGGGCGGCCGAGCATCGTCTCATGCTCAACATCCACGATGGCTATCGCGCGACCGGAAACGTGCGCACGTTGCCGAATCTGATGACCGTCGAAGGCATCCGCGGCAATGAGCAATTTCCTACGCCGTCGCAAAATGCGGTATTGCCGTTTACGCGCTACGTCGGCGGCCCAGGCGACTATACAGTCTGCTACTACGATAGTCGCATCAAGGGAACGCACGCACATCAATTGGCCATGGCGGTCGTGTCGTTCAGCCCGCTCCAATGGCTCTATTGGTACGACACGCCGAGTCGATTCCATAATGAGCCCGAACTGGAATTCTTCCGCCAAGTGCCCACCGTGTGGGACGACACTAAAGTCCTCAACGGCGCCATAGGCGACTATGCAACGATCGCCCGCCAGAGCGGCGACCAGTGGTTCCTGGGAACGATCAATGGCAGCGTTTCGCGACAGCTCCAGATTCCGCTGGACTTCCTCACGGATGGCGTAAACTACGTGGCTCGAATTTACTTTGACGACAGTTCGGTTCCAACCGCCACACATGTCGGAATTCAGACGTTGGTGGTTGACTCGCAGACAATTCTCAACTCATTGCTGATGGTGGGAGGCGGCCAGGCGATCTGGATCCTCCCCGTGATAGAGGGGGATTTCAACGCCGATTTGACGGTTGACGGCACCGATTTGACAATCTGGCGATCACATTTCGGCGCCGCCAGCGGCGCCACGTTCAGCATGGGAGACAACGACAGCGATGGCGACGTGGACGGCGACGACTTCCTCGCATGGCAGCGGCAGCTTGGCGCCGGCTCGCCTTTGGCCGCGTTTCAGGCAACTCCAGAGCCGTCCGGATTTTTACTAGCATTGGCGTGTGCCGTTGCGGCCCCCCCTCTTGCCAAAGCTCGCCGCCGTCGGCCGCTTAGCGCACTTGCAACGACGTACATTGTCACGTCAAAGATGAGCGACAATCGCCCTACCCCAATGCCAAGCGTTGCCCGTGGCGAAACGGGCAGAATATATTTCGGACAAGCCACGGTGTAAGCGAATTCTTCAGAACCGCCCGCCGCCGCGGCGGCTCCCCCGCCCCGGAGCGGGGCGGCGCTCGGGGAGCTGAGTCACGCGCGCCCCTCCCGCCGCACGCATGACGCACCCCATTTCCGGGTCTGGCATATGCCGCACCGTACGTCCGGTCGTACGTCAATCTCATCGTGACATACGCCACCGGGCGGACCTGACATACGTCATCCAAGCTGGCACCTCAGCCATGACGTACCGCAACGCTTTCAAACCGTCACCCGGCACTCTATTTGGCGTACGCCTAGTCCCTTGTCATACGTCATGTCGTACGTCGCGGACGCCAATCCGGATTTGACATACGCCTCTTGGCGGACCTACTCTTCCGCCAGCATTTCCCTCTGACGTATGCCAGATCCATCAATCGACGATGCCATCACCAAGAGCGAGGCGGCAACCCTTTACCGCCGTTCCGAGCGATCGTTGAGCCGAGACATTACCAACGCCATCAAGGTGCAAGATGCCACGGTGTTGGACAACATCTCCCTTCGTTTGGAGGACGGAACACGGCGTCCCGGCCGTGAACTCACGATCAAGGAGATTGTTGAACTTCGAGACAGGGGATTCACTCCGACCTGGCTGCTTCGGCAAGGCTGGTTGCACCAGACCTATGGACGCCGGAACGAACCTAACGCCGACGGCGGAATTGCCCGCGACATCGATGAAATTGTGAAGCTGGACCCACCTTCGATGGGCGAGGTTGCGACGACGCCCGTGCCCGCCAACTCGCCGGAGAATGTTGCCGTCCTAGCTGCGAAGAACGATGCCCTCGAACGGATGAACGCTGATCTCAAAAGCCAAACCTCACGGTTGGAGAAAGAACTCGATCGCAGGGCCGAAGAACGTCGGGAAGAGAACGAGCTGCAAAAGCAGAACAACGTTCTCATGCAGCAGGTTTACGATCTGTTGAGCAAAATGCAGCAATCGCCGGGCCAGATCAACATTCTCAATCAAGCCCGCGAGACGCCGCCAGCGATTTCTGACTCGCCGGCACGCGAAGCGCGATCGACCGTTGTCGTAACAGGGCGGCCGACCGGCCAGCAAAAGGGGACTGGCCCCCAAGCGGCGGAGATTCGTGTCAAGACGGCAGCAGCTCCGAAGAAGCATTCGCCGGCGAAGCGATCGACCAAGCGACCCAGGCAGGTGAAAAAATCTAGTGAGCCCCGCGGTCAACAGGCCGGCTGCTCGGCGGTCAAGTCCCTGCCTAGTTTCGGTCGAGCGGTTCG
>JANOIK010001013.1:0-1990 GCA_031407585.1 Planctomycetota bacterium
GGTACATTGGCGCCACGCCGGCGCCATGCCTCCGGGAGCGATTGGCCGCCAGCGACTTTTGCGCGGCGGACCGTTGTCAGGGTATTGCCAGCCGGTCGAGATCCGCGCCCCGCAAGGGGCGCGGATCGCGCCCGCTGTGCAGGGCTCCTTCGCCGAGCCGCATGAAACCAACCTGCTGGTGGGCTTGGCCGTTGGCCCCGTCTATCGGTTTCGCGTCACCGACATCCCGGAGCATCCGGGCGTCGAGGTGTTTCCCACGGTCGAGATGGTCGACCGCACGTATCCGCCCGAGGGACTCGCTCTGAAGTTCCCCGTGCCGATCCAGCTCACCCACGACGAGCTGGTGATGGCGGCCGAGGGCAAGTTCGTCACCCGCATCATCTACGTCGAGGATCCGCAACTCGCGATCCCGATCGCCGAAAAAACGCCCAGCGACACGCGCTGGATCGAAGTCCGCGCCGGCGGCGACCCGCTGGTCACGGCCGACTCTCTCGGCCGCCCGATCGCGATCCTCCGCATGGGCGGCCGCGTGCCCGAGGGCGCCGAGATCGACCCCGCGTTCGTGTACGGCGCTCCGCCGCTGATCGTCTACGACAACCCGGCGACCGCATTGAGGCCCGAAGGGTCGCAATAAGAGAGCCCAGGGCGTAGCCCTGGGTCACCGATTGCCTAGAGATTCGAAAGCCCTGAAAGGGCGCGATAGGGCCTGCTCGCCATGTCATCACCTCACCGCCATCCGCCGACGTGGTTTCGCTACGGCGTCGTCGCGCTGGCGGTGATCGTGCTTTGCTCGTGCCGAGCCAATGGCCCGCAGTATCGAGTCGCCGGCAATTCGGATACGGCGGCCGCGGCCGTTGACGTTAACGCCGTCCGCTTTCAGAGCCCCGGCGACGACGCGGCCACGCAGGTACAGCCCGCCGCGGCCATGCTGCCCGAGCCGCCGATGATCGCGGCGCCGTTCCGCTACTTCGACGAAACCGGCGCCGCCCCGCCAGGTTGCTTGGGCGCCGCTGACGGCTCCGGCTGTTACGGCGGCTGCTACGATGGCTGTGCCGTCTGTGCCCCCGGCGCCATCCGCGGCCCCAGCGACGAATACCTCTGCGACGGCGGCGACTTCGGCACGGAAGCCGTCGTCATCACCGGCGGCAACGTCGTGGGCCTCGAGCCCGAGGACGCGATCGCGCACTACGACACGATCGACGGCCGCACGGTCGTCACGCCCAGCAACAAAGTCTGCATCTACGCCCCGCGGTTCGCCGCCGTGCGGCATGTCGTCGACCTGCGAGCGGTAGCCAACATCGACGCCGTCGAGGGCGCCATCCTCGACGTCTCGCCGGTCAAGATCAACGAACGCGACCGCGTCGCCACGTCGCTCGCCGCGCTCGAGCCCACGATCCACCGCGTGAAGGACCCGCCGAGCCTGCTCCGCGGCCGCGACCAGGCCGGCGAACTCGACCGCGACCGCCGCGTCGCCGCCACGCTCGGCTCCGTGGCGCCGTACGCCAACTTGCAAACCATTCGCACCGGCGAACTCGTCGGCGAAGACATCGTGCGCTTGGCGCGCTCATCGCTCGCCGCGATCTGCTGGAGCGCCGACCAGGCCGCCCAGGTCGTGCTCGACAGCAAGAAGGCCCAAGCCGAAGTCAGCGAGCAAACGCCCGGCACGATTTACCTGCTGGTCGAGCCGAACAACCCCAAGCTGCGGCTCATCAAGCTCGCCTCCACCGATGCGGCCCACCCGGGCGACGAGGTCGAGTTCACGCTTCGCTTCGACAACGTGGGCGACCGCGTGATCGGCAACGTCACGATTCTCGACAGCCTCACCACGCGGCTCGAGTACGTCGAAGGCAGCCAGAAGTGCTCCGAAGAGGCGCAGTTCGACAGCCGCGCGAACGAAGGCGACGCCCTCAAGCTCCGCTGGTCGCTGAACCAGCCCCTGGAGCCCGGCCACGGCGGCGTCATCCAATTCCGCTGCCGCGTGCGGTAGGCG
>JANOIK010001014.1:0-3270 GCA_031407585.1 Planctomycetota bacterium
ACCTCACGCAGATCTCGGCGTTCCTTCGCCGTCAGACGCACAATATACTTCTTGTTCATGGGACACCTCCGTGTGAACGAAAGTCTCCCAAAAATCACGCCAAACACCAACCCGAACTCCTAGGCGTGACAAAGCACTAGGTTATCGCTCGCAGAGGCAGCGGCGCAGCGCGGGCGCGCCGCTGTTGGGACGAAGATCGCCTCGCTTCGAGCCGCTTGAAGGTCGACGCATGCTGGCTGTTGGGTATTTCACGAGGCTAGATGGACTTGTGGGGGATGACATCACTCAAACAGATACGTCTGAAGCGCACGCCGTTTATGTTCCGACCAATGAAGATCCGATCTGGTCCCATGACCCGGGAGAGGGGTGGCCGTGGATGTTTCCGACGCCGTGGACGCAGAACTCTACGGACGACATGATCGTCCAGCACGGCGATATTGCAGTGGCGTCCGTTCCTCATGCACAAGCAATTGGCAGCTCCCAATCGCTTGGCATGACATTGACGCCGATTGGCAATGGCGTCACTGCGCCGAGCGTCACTCTCTCGGCCACACAACAGGCCGAACGATCTAGAGATGTCGCCAGTGCGAATGCGACCGCGTATGCCGCGTCCGAATCAATTGCTTACACTCCGTTTGAGTTCGTCGCGCCGGCAGGGCAGGAAGGCAATCCTTTTTGGGTGACGGGCGCTATCTTCCTTACGGCAGGCGGCATCGGAACGGACATTGGCGATGGATTTGCATCATTCGGTACGGACGTCTCGCGGCTCGGGGGTAGCAGTGGGATCGGAATAAATATTTGGCTAGGCGACGAAATCATTGCCTTCGCATTTATCTCTGGAGGCGGCGGGGCATCCAGCGGTAATACCGGACCGACTTCATGGGACATCTCCGCAGGAGCACTTACGCAAAACGGTTGGGTATATTTTTCGGCAATCGATTCCCCGACGGCAGAGGTCTTCATTCCGTTTACAACGGTCATCTTCGATGGCCAGGTCATCACTTTTGACGCAGACCCGAACACAAATCCGCTGGACATGGCGGACGACGGCGGGCTTGGCGGGTATGCCAAAGCCGGGTATGGAGAAAACTCGTACCAGTTTGAGCTATCAGAAACGCAAGGATTTCAGATCCTGACTGCGTGGGCATCGGCCGAGCCATTCAGGCCCCTTCCTTGGCCTGGAGGCGGTGGTGGAGGCGGTGGCGGCGGCGGTTTGCCCGGGGCGCCAGGCGATATTAACGGAGATGGCGAAATCGACGAGGAGGATCTTCGCCTATGGGCGGAGTTGCTGGCGGACTACGCCAACCGCGGCCTCACGCCGCTCATCGTGACCGTCGAGGATGACGTGAACAATGCGGACTACAGCCTTGACGATCTCAGCCTTCGCGAAGCGTTAAGCCTGGCGGCCAGCACGCCGTACACGGGGCAAGACACGATCGTTTTTGCCCCCTGGGTCAACGAAATTGTCCTCGACAATAGTGCGGAACTGGTCGTCAACAGCGACGTCAAGATCATCGGCCACGGACTCGGTTCACTCACAATCGACGGCGATGACGCTAGCCGTGTTGTGAAGGTCAACAGCGGAGTCACCGCCACGACCCGCGGCATGACAATCACCGGCGGCGCTGTTGCAAGCCAAGGCGCGGGGGTCCTTGCCAACGGTAACGTGATCCTCGATCAGGTGCGGATTACGGACAACAATGCCACGGGCGGCGCTGCGGGCGGCGGCGGCGTTTGGGGTACGGCAAGTCTCACGATCAGCCGGTCGACGATCGACGACAACGATTCGGCCAACGTCGGCGGCGGCGTGGGAATCAGCACTGGCGGCACTCTCACGCTCTCTAAGAGCACTGTGGACAACAATCGCGCGTGGTTCGGGGGTGGCGTGTTTGTCGACGTCGGCGCCGCCAATGATCTGTCCATCGATTCAAGCACGATTTCCAATAACGACGCGCTCAGCTCGGGAGCAGTTGCCGGCGGGATCCTCGTTCAGAAGAACTTCGTTGGAACGACGACGTTTTCGGGCTCAATCACCAACAGCACGATCTCCGGGAACGACGCCCCCAGCACGGGCGGCATCCGCGTTTCCTATGGCGCTACGGTGGACTTCGCGAACACGACGATCGCCTACAACAAGGGCGACACCGGCGGCGGCCTGCGGAACAACTCTTCGACTGTCACCACGAACAACACGATCATCGCGGAGAATAAGAACGCCGCCGGTTCATCGGACAACGATGTCAGTGCGAACGTCTCGCTGACTGGGACCTACAACCTGCTGGGCCGCGGCGGCGTCGGCGGACTAAATAATACCAGCCCGAACACCGGCAATATCTTCCTCACCTCCACCTCCGCCCTACTGGCCCCCCTTGGCGACTACGGCGGAAGAACCAAGACGCATGCGCTGCTCAATAGCAGCCCCGCCATCGACAAGGGTCTTAATTCGTTGGCCGGAACCGCCGACCAGCGCGGAGCTGAAAGACCGGTCGATTTGCCCGGCGTCACCAACGGCGGGACCGCCGTGTACGCGGACATCGGCTCGTTTGAGGCCGGTGCGAAAACGTTCCTCACGGTGCGCGAGGCCAGCGATCGCAACACCTCGCCAGCTCCGCCCGATGATCTTAGCCTCCGCGAGGCGCTGAGTTTGTCGGCGTCGCTGGCTGGCAGCGAAACGATCGTCTTTGACTCATCGCTCTACGCCGACGAGCCACTGAGGATTACGCTGACCTACGACGGGGGGGACCCCGGTAGCGCTCCGGATGAGCTCTCAATTAACGCGGACGTCACAATTCTCGGCCCCGGCGCCTCTGACGTCATTTTGGACGGCAATGGAAGTCGAGTGATCATGAACGCGGGCGGCATTGTCACCATCGAAGGGGTGACGATCACCGGGGGCAGCGCGTCGGCTGGCGGCGGCATATATTCCTACGCCACCACGGGGACCGACCTGTTAACCATTCGCGATTCTCGCGTGGTTGACAACACCGCTGTCAGCTATGGAGGCGGGATTTATACCGAAGGCGGGCTTAAGATCATCAACAGCGAAGTCTCGGACAATAAGGTCACGGGCAATTCTGGACAGGGCGCCGGCGTGTACAACTGGCGCGTCGACGACGGTTGGATTCTGGAAATCATCAATAGCACAGTATCGGGAAATCATGCTACAGGCGCCAGCGGCCAAGGCGGCGGCATGTATTTCGGCATCGACATTTTCCTCCCCGGCGCTGTCAAGATCATTAACAGCACGGTGAGCGACAATACAGCGTCGGG
>JANOIK010001061.1:0-3115 GCA_031407585.1 Planctomycetota bacterium
GCCTCGCTTCCCGCCTCGATCGGCGTGGCGATCACCTCCGGACACTCGTACGAGTGCAGCTCGCGGATGGCGACTTCGACCGCGGGGAATTGCTCCCGGGTCGTCTTGATCAGGCACAGCCATTCGTCCGCCTGCTCGACCGCGCCCTGCCAGCGGAATACGCTCCGCACCGGGCCGACGATCTGCACGCACCCGGCGAGGCGCCGCTCGACCAGGGTGCGCGCCAAGCGCTCGGCCTCCTCGCGGCTGCCGGCCGCGGTCGTGATTTGCAGAAAATCGCTCATCGCCAACCATGATACCAATCTTGGCGGTAACCATACTGAAAGCATCCACGCAACGCACCCCTGACCCCTGACTCCTGACCCCTGACTCCTGACCCCTGGCGCCCCCATGTCCCTCCTCCGTCGCCTGAAACTGATCCTTCGCGGTCACGGCGTCCGCGGCGTCGCCGCCAAGCTCGTGGGAAGGGCGCTTGATCAGGCCTTTGAGCGCCGCTACGGCATCGACACGCTCGCGCTCGCCAAGCTCGACGGGCTCACCATCGTCGCCGGCCGGCGCGACGAAAGCATCTTCTACGAAGGCAGCCGGGTGATGCCGTTGAGGGGCCTGCTGCGAGCGCTCTGCGACGCACAGCCCATCGAACCGGAGGGCGCCCTGGTCGACCTCGGCTGCGGCAAGGGCAAGGTGCTGCTCGTGGCTGCCGAGTGCGGCGTTGCCAGGGTCCGCGGCGTCGAGTTCGCTCGCGAGCTATGCGACGTCGCTCGTGCCAACTGGGAGAAGTTCCGTGCGAAAACCGGCTCCGCCACCGAGGTCGAAATCATCGAAGCCGACGCCGGCGCCTACCCGATCCGACCCGACGAAACGACCTTCTTCCTGTTCAACCCGTTTGGCGTCGACGTGCTCGCCCGGGTGCTGGCCAATATCGCCGCCTCCGCCCGCCAATACCCCCGGCACGTGAGCATCGTCGTCACGTATCTCAGCCCGCACTACCGCCGCGTCTTCGACCAGCAGACCGACTTCGCATTCGAGCGTGAAATCGTGAGCTGGGCGTACAACTTCAGTGTTTTCTCGAACGCACCGTCGAGCCGGCCCGGAACCTCGTCGTGGGCCGCGGGAAAAAACCCGGAGATTCCCCAATTCGCTCTTCCCGGGGAAATGGGCCACATCGACAATCGTGTTTTGACGAAATCTGCGATTCCTCGGCATCCATTCGCCCGTTTGATACGAATGGGGTGTGAGCGGCGCCGCGCATACGCCGCACTTTGAGCTAGCACTGTCGATCGCAGCCGTTCGTGAGGACCCACGCGATGTCATTGGTCGATCACCTCCGCCGGGCGTGTTCCGCCAATTCGAGCCAAGTCGCTCTGATCGCGGGCGAACGCCGCTGGACCTATGACGAGCTCGACGCCGCGACCGACCGCCTGGCGGCGGGACTGGCGGCCCTCGGCGTGCAGCGGGGCGATCGCATCGCGCTGATGTTGGCCAACTGCCCCGAGCTGGTGCTGGCCTATTACGCCTGCTTCAAGCTCGGCGCCATCTCCGTGCCGATCAACAACCGCTTCGCGGCGCCGGAGATCGAGTACACGCTCAACCACGCCGAGTGCCGCGTGTGCATCAGTCAGGCGGACTTGTACCCCGGCGTCGCCGCGGTGCGTCCGGCGCTCACCACCGTGGAGCACTTTTTCCTCGCCGACGCCTCAGCGCCGGCGGGCGACGTGCGACCTCTGTCCGAACTGTTCAACCACCCCGCGTCGCTGGCCGAGTTGCCCACCGTCGCCCCAGAGGCGGTCGCGGCCATCCTGTACACCTCGGGCACCACGTCGCGGCCCAAGGGAGTGACGCACACGCACGGCAGCTTGTGCGCGACGGCCGACCTGCACGGCGCTCACATCGGCCTGAGAAACGACGACGTGCTGTGCGTCGTGCCGCCACTGTGCCATATCTTCGGCTTCGCCACGCAGATGATCACCGCATTCTGGGCCCGCGCTCAAGTCGTGCTGCTGCCGCGGTTCGAGCCCGAGCTGGTGCTGCAAACGGTCGACCAGCTTCGCGCCACGCGCATGGTCGGGCTGCCCACCATGCTGCAAGCGCTCGCCGATCACCCGCGCGCCGCCGCGTACTCGCTCCGCTCGCTGCGCACATGCATCGGCGGCGGCGACGCGGTGCCGATCGCCCTCCAGCAGCGGTTCCTCGCCATGTTCGGCGTGCCGATTCTCGAAGGCTGCGGCATGACCGAGGTGATTCCATTCGTGCTCAACCTGCCCGACCAGTTGCGCGTCGGGTCGATCGGCCGCGCGTGCCCCGGCATGGAAATCCGCCTGGTCGACGACGCCGGTCGAGACGTCCCGGCCGGCGCCGTCGGCGAAATCCTGGTCCGCAGCCCGGCCGCGATGATCGGCTACTGGCGCGAGCCGGAAATCACCGCCGCCACGCTCGCCGGCGGCTTCGTCCACACGGGCGACCTGGCCCGCATCGACGACGACGGTTACTACTGGTTCATGGGCCGCAAGAAGGAGATCATCATCCGCGCCGGAAGCAACATCTCGCCGCTGGAGGTCGAGGACGCACTCTACCAACACCCGGCAGTGCGCGAGTGCGGCGTCGTCGGCGTGCCCGACCCGGCCATGGGCGAAGCCGTATGGGGTTTCGTGGCGCTGCGCGACGACCACGCCGTGAGCGCTGCCGAGTTGCAGGCCTTCGTCAAGCAGCGCATCGCGCCCTACAAGGCGCCCGAGGAGTTTCGCTTCCGCGCTGAGCTGCCCAAGGGCCCCACGGGCAAAATCCACCGCCGCACGTTGCGGGAGCAAGCAGTGCGGGAACTCTCCGCGGTAGGTTGACTCGCCGAAGTCGACGGACGGGCGCTACGGAGCCTGAGGAGGAAGATCACCTGCCCGCGGCAACATGTGACCGTGGCGAAAGCCGATGATGTGAACAGTACTGGATTCGTCGTTGACGGTGTACAGAAGGAGATAATCTCCCACCCGCCGCGCGCGAATCTCATAGGGCACGAGGTCGTTTTCAGGCGCCAGTTCACATCGGTGTGGAAATCGTTCGAGCGAGTCGATCGCATCCCAAACCTTGCCAAGCCATCGCTCAGCGTTCAGCGGCGCTTTTC
>JANOIK010001063.1:0-2059 GCA_031407585.1 Planctomycetota bacterium
GAGATTGCCGCTGATCCGCTCGCCCTCATCGTCATGCGGAAGGGCGCCACGTCGGAAGCCGTCAGCGCGATCTCCGAGTCCGCCGCCCGTGAGATCAAGTCGTTCGAAGGCATCGCCACCGACGGCAGCGGCAGCCCGCTCGCCGCGGCGGAGCTGGTGGTGTTCGGCTATCTGCCGCGCGTCGGCTCGACGCAGCCGGTGAACGTGACGGTGCGGGGCGTCGACCCTGTCTCGCGCGAGCTGCGGCAGGGGATCAAGATTGTCGCGGGGCGCGACTTTGCTCCGGGCGTGCGCGAGGCGATCGTCAGCCGGCCGATGTCGCTGCGGTTTCAGAATCTCGGGCTTAGCGACAAATTCAAAGTGCAGGGCGGCGAATTCACGGTCGTGGGGATCTTCGAAGCGAACGGCGGCGCGGTCGAGTCCGAAGTGTGGACCGACCAACGGGTGCTCGCGCAACTCACGAAGCGCACCGGCGCCATGTCGAGTATGCAGTTGCGGCCCGTGAGTCTTGCCGCGCAGGAGCAGTTGATCCACCGCATCGCCGACGACAAGCAGGTCAAGCTCAACGCGATGACCGAGGAGCAGTACTTTGCCGAGCAAGCGAAGCAGAGCGGTTTCATCAAATTCGTGGGCGGAATGATCGCGTTCTTCCTGACGGTCGGCGCCATGTTCGCCGTTTCCAACACCATGTATGGCGCCATCGCGTCGCGCGCCCGGGAGATCGGCACACTCCGCGCTCTGGGCTTCGGCCGCTCCAGCATCGTGTTCGCGTTCGTGCTGGAGTCGCTGGTCCTCTGTTTGATCGGCGCCGTTCTTGGCTGCCTCGCGGCGCTGACGCTTCAGCTTGTCACCGGCGGACTTCAGACGGGCACCATGAACACGGCGACGTTCACCGAAGTTATCTTCGCGTTCGACTTCGGCCCGAAAGTGCTGGCCCAGGGGGCGCTCTTGGCCGTGGTGATGGGGCTCATCGGGGGCGTTCTGCCCGCGATTCGCGCCGTGCGCATGAAAGTGGTGGACGCCCTGCGGGAAGTGTGACCTGTCCCGCAGAGCGCCGCCGTTTCACACCGCGGTCTAGCCGTTGCGACGCCGCCGTCCCAGCGCCGCACATCCAGCTATCGCCAGGCCGGCGATCGTCGTCGTCGCGGGTTCCGGAATCGGCATGCCGATCTGGAAGCGGGACATGCCGGTCGACGAGCCCGACATCCCCCCGAACGTCCCGCCGGCCTTGCCGACGAAGTCGATTCGGTAGGTGACGTCGAAGAAGCTCTCGACATTCCAGTTGGGGCCGACTTGGGTAAGAACTGTCTGCCCAGGGCTGGGCATTCCAAAGTCGGATCCCGCCACCAGCCGCAGCAGGTCGAAGTCGGGGTCGCCGGTGATCTGCGAGAACATGCGGAACAATTCGGTGGTGTAGTTCTGGACGGGCGCGAACGCGGTGCGGGGCGCGGCGTTGACCTCATAGGTCGACCCTATGACGGCGAACGCCGGGTCGGGGAACGACGCGATGCCGGGAGGCAACTGGCCGGGAATGATGAGCACACGATTGTAGGCGGCCAGCGCGCCGGTTCCTTGCATGGTCCATTGCATGAGCGGTCCGCCGCCAGCCGAGTGAGTCCCGCCCAGGCCGCCGCCGGGTTGCTCGGCCGAGACGGTCGGCGCCAGCCACACGGCGTTGATGTTGATCTGCGATGCGGGTGGGAGACCGGCGCTGATCACCATGGGGTTGATGCTCGGATACGGCGCCTGAATTGGCATCTGCGCGGTGCCGCCGCCGTTGTCAGGGACGTAGACGTTCGCTGCCGATGCGATGGGCGAAAGCAACGTGACCAGTGCGAGAGCAAATAAGGTGCGAGTCATGGGAACTAACCTCCGGTGAGAAAAAGTGGATCAAATCGCATGAGATCGGCCAGGCGAGAAAACTCGCCTTAAGACTGCCGACTCTTCCGACGTCGCTGCATCGCGAGCGCGACAATCGCCGTGCCAACAAGCGCCGCGGTCGCCGGCTCCGGCACGGCGACCGGATTGAAGTTGTCGAACGCTAGACCGATGCCCATGG
>JANOIK010001064.1:0-1766 GCA_031407585.1 Planctomycetota bacterium
CCATGCCACCGCTCACGCCGACGCCCGCGGACGACTCCGACGCGGCGACGCCGATGCCGCAGGCCGATGGCGCTCCCGCGACGACCGGCGAAAGGGTCGAGGGCGAAGCCATCGACCAAGGGCCGATGATGTACGACGGCGGGCACGAGGGCCAATACGAAGGCGCCTACGACGTCGAGATGATGATGCAAGAGGGCGGCGATCAGCTTTATCTCGACGGCCAAAGCGAAATGGGCTACGGCGGCAGTTGCACCGTGTGCGGCGACGGCGTGTGCGGCGGACGCGGTTGCCTGGGCGGCTGCGGCTTCGGCTCGCGGCCCGTGTTCTACGCCCGTGGCGAATACCTGTTCTGGAAATTCTCCGGCATGCCGATTCCGCCGCTCGTGGTGCGCGGCGAAGTGAACGACAATGGCACGACCGGTAATACGGCCGATGACTTTTTCGACAACGCCGTGGTCGTCTTCGGCGGTCACGACGTGCTGGACGACGCGCGCAGCGGCGGGCGCATCACGCTCGGCTACTTCTTGGACGACTACGGCAAGCTCGGCATCGAAGGCGATTACCTGACGTTCGGCAACATCGACACGCACTTCGAGGACGGCGGCAACGGCATCTCGCCGATCGTGGGCCGGCCGTTCATCGACGCCACGACGGGGTTGCCGGCGGTCGAGGATGTGTCGTTCCCCGGCATCCAAGGCACGGTGACGGTCGACATCGACAGCGAGTACCAGTCGGCCGGCGTGCGGCTGCGTCGCAACCTGTGCTGCATCGCCGGTTGCACGACCGGCTGCGGCGACGGCGTGACATGCGGCAGCGGCGTGGGCGGCTGCGACAGTTGCGCGAGCTGCTCGCCCGGTCCCGGCAATGCGTGCCCGATGTGCCCGGCGCTGTGCGGCGGCCTCGGAAAGATTTTCGGCGGCGGCACGCGGCACGTCGACGTGCTCTACGGCTTTCGCTGGGCTCAACTGCGCGAAGGGCTTCGCATCAACGAGGACCTCATCGCGGACGACGACACGACGTTCCTAATCGACGATGTGTTCAACACGCGGAACAATTTTCTCGGCGGCGAAATCGGTTTCCTCGTCGATTGGCAGAAACGGCGCTGGTCGCTCGACTTCCTGTCGAGGTTGGCCATCGGCAATATGAACCAGCAAGTGAGGATTCAGGGATCGACGGTTCAAGACGGCGTCTTGTTCCCCAACGTGGGACTGCTTGCCCAGCCGAGCAATGTGGGCACCTACGAGCGCGACGAGTTCGCCGTCATCCCCGAGATCGGCCTCACGGCGGGTTACGCCGTCACCGACCGGCTGCGGGTGACGTTCGGTTACACGCTGCTGTACCTGACCAACGTGGTGCGGCCCGGCGACCAGATTGACCTGCGCGTGAACCCCGAGTTCCTGGAGCTCGTCGACGGCGATCCGTCCGACACGGCGGCGGACGCGGCTCTCATTCAGCCGCAGTCGCCGGAGTTCGTGTTCCGGAGCTCGGACGTGTGGGCGAACGGTCTGAATGCTGGCTTGGACTACCGCTGGTAGCTTCGTGTTGGGGTGGCTGGGGACGGGCTCCTCGCCGCCCCCAGGCTGGGGTTCACTGGGGGCTCGCGGACTCGACCCCAGCCACCCTGCCGCCCCAACCGTTACACATGTGGGTCGCCGCGTGATGCTGGCGCCGGTTGGCCAAATTCTGCCGCCCGACGGTAAAGGTTGCGGATTCTGTGGATCGCACTGGCCGATAAGTCTCTTCGACGGCACGCGCTGCGTGCTGCG
>JANOIK010001066.1:0-7208 GCA_031407585.1 Planctomycetota bacterium
CGGTTATGGTTGATAATCGCTTGGGAACGATGGGCCCGCCGCTAAAAACCTCCGTCGGTTCGGAGGTCGTGTTTCTGTGCTGCGAAGGTTGTGAGGCGAAGGCCACGGCTGATCCCAACAAGACGCTTGCGTCAGTCAAGAAGCTCAGGGCGAGCGTCCAAGCAGCGGCGGAGATGGAAGCGATTTTTGCGAAACTCAGCCCGGCAGATCGACGCTTAGCGAAGGCGCAAGGATTCTGCGCCGTGATGGCGGATAGTCCGCTCGGCTCCATGGGAACGCCCATCAAGGTGATGGTGAATGATCAGCCGGTGTTCCTTTGCTGCGCCGGATGTCAGCGTAAAGCTTTAGCGAACCCTGATCAAACGCTCGCTACGGTAGCTGAATTGGTAGCGAAGGCTGCTGCGAGCGCGAATGAATAGGAACTGGTCGGACCTGGCAGCAAAGGCGGAACGAGTGCCTTCGGAGGAACGCGTATCTCCGAAGGCGCTCCGCTTTATTTAATCGTCGCCTAGCAAGACCTCGTCGCCCGCATAGCAGCGAGGAAGTGAAGCCAATTAAGTGACACTTCGCGTTCGCAGCGATTCTGCATATTTCCAAAACTAGCAAGGAGGCTGGAAGATGAGATTGCACTGGTTACGTCGGGTATCTGTGGTCGTAATCGTCGTTGATGCACTATTGGTCGGCTGCCAGTCGACCAAGCCGTGGCCCTTCTCCGCGAACCGGCAACGGACTCAAGGCGATGTTGCCGCCAACATCGAGAACTCCCCTGCACCACGAGGCGGAGCCCCACCACAGGAAGGAGACGCATCGTTAGCGTCGCTGCAAGCAGCATCGGCTGCAATTGACCAAGCGGCTGCATCGCCTGAAATGGAGCCTCGTTCATATTACGCAGGGCGCGACGCAACGAGTTCAGCGGGTGCTTCCTCCACTTGTACGTCCGGATGCTGCCGGTGACAGGAAGAAGTCGGCTGCCACGACGGATAATTGAGGGGGAGCTTGTTGATGTGTCCGCCGAGGAAGCGCCCTTCAAGCTGGCACGGGCTTCAACGTGGTGCCTCCCAGAGGCGACGTCGACCGAGAACCCGGCGAACGAATAACATTCCTCGAACTCGAGGATTTGGCTTTCGGCAAGCGGTAGGCCAAGCGCCGTGCTTGGTCACGCTCTTAACCCGGCGCTGCTTTTACCTCAGCCGCGGCGGCGTAATGCCAAGCACGGTCCAGTTCGGCCTGCCGCAAATGGTATTGGGGCGTTACTTCATAGTAGCCCTCCTGAAGATCGAGCTACTGGCGCTGTGACTCGGTGAGCCGCAGGAAGTCGAGGCTACCGGCAGTATAACCCGCGCGAGCCGCTTCAAATGCTATGGCGCGAAGTGGGCAAGAGGCGTTCTCGATAGACCTTGGAGCGATTGCGTGCTTTCCATGACACGCTGGTACGCTTGCTCCACCTCGAACGCAATTTCGTTGATGCGCGAATCCAGCGCCGCCTGCCACTTGACCAAGCGAATCCTTCGAGCTAATATTGAAAATCTCTGGATTCTTAGGCGGTCTCAGTGAATCCTCAACATTCCTTGGCCAAGGAGATCGCGATGAAGAAGTTGTTTCCGAAAAGAGTGAAAACTGAGCAGGTGCGACCCGAAGCGGCCGCCATCTGCTGCAACGCCAGCTGCTGCGGCAAGTAGCTTTGCTCCCAATATCGGCCGCGGGCGCTACAGAACGCTCGCGGCCATTTCATTTCTGGGGGGCATCCGCACGGCATCTCGTCCTTCCGAGCCCGACGTTGTCATCGTGGGCGGAGGTCTTTGCGGCCTCCTAGTCGCCGATCGTTTGAGGCGCCGTGGGGCGCATTGCCTCGTACTGGAAGCGGGTCCGTCTCGGCGAGCGCCTGCCGCGGACCCGGCGCGGTTCGAAGCCGCCACGAAGCCGCTTCTCCGCGTCGACGAAGGGGCGTGGCGGTTCCGAACGACGGGATTGCCCTACGACTGGATTCGAGTGCGGGCCCTGGGAGGCCGTTCGCTTCTGTGGGGCGGCTGGTGCGCGCGGATGGACGCACAGAATCTCCGCGATGCGCAAGTGCTCGAAGCGCCGTGGCCCGTGTCGCTTGAAGAACTGGAGCCGTATTACCGGGCCGCTGAGCGCTTACTTGGAATTCGCACGGGGCGAGTTGCGCCATTCTTCAAGCAGGTCAGTCAAAAGCTGGGACTCGACATCGTCGCCAAACGAGCGGCGGTTGTGCCCACGAGAGGCCGTGTCTTGTGCGGGCTGGACGTGCCGCGGCGCGTTAAATTGCGAACTCACACGGCGGTCCTCCGACTAATCGTCGCCGGCGACAGGATTCGCCACGTCGAGACTCTTGATGGGCGCACTCTGAAGTCGCGCGGGTATCCGGCTAAGGCGGTGCTCCTCTGTGCGTCGCCGATCGAGACGGCACGACTCTTGCTGGCCAGCGGCATTCGGGGCGAGTCAGGCCAAGTCGGAGCCGGCCTCACGGACCACCTCGTCGCGACATGCCTGGCCGTGTTGCCCTGTCCGGCGCCGAGTCGACGCCCGCTCGGTCCCCTGGAGCGCTGCGCCCTCATCCCGCGATTCGTCAATGTGGGCCGAAAGCGGCGGCGCCATTACCGAAGCGGCTTCACCGTCGAACTGCGGGGCCCAATTGCCGCTGATCAGCTCGGAGCGGCCGGTATGCGGGCCCTCGGCATTGATCCTCAAGAGGCGACTCAGTTGTCTTATTGCCTCGTGAATGCAATGGGCGAGGCGCATCCCCACGACCACCGCCGCGTGACGCTCGACCGCGTCGAGCGCGACAGCCTGGGACGACCAACGCCGGTAGTGAATCTGGCCTGGAGCGAGGAACAAGGGGCGATGGCTGCGGACATGGAGGAGACGGCCGCGGCGGTGGCCGATTCACTCGCCCCGCCCGGCAGCCGAATCATTCGCCTTCGCGAAGCGCTTCGGCCGGGGGGCATTGCCCACGAAGCAGGCGTCGCACGGATGAGCACGAATCCGCGCAACGGAGTCGTCGATTCGTGGGGCGCGGTCTATGGCGTCCGGGGCCTATACATCGCGGACGCTTCCGTGATGCCGACGGCGCTTGATCGCTATCCCACTCTCACGCTGCTTGCCCTCGCGCTGCGCACGGCAGATCGCGTTGCCGAGGATAGCCGGCGTGGATTCTGAACGACGCAAGCGCGCGTGGGCGTACGCGGGACTGGCGGCGTTGACACTCGTGTGGGGCACGCAGTTTCTTGTCATCAAGCGAGGACAAGCGGACTTGCCGCCCTTGATGACGGCGGCTTTGCGGTTCGCCGTGCTCACCTTCGCCGCGCAGGTGGCCGTACTCGTGACGCGCTCGCGAGCTCCGATTGAGGAACGACTCCGCCGATTTTCATTTGGCGTGACCCAGGCGATCTCCTTTGGCCTGCTCTACTGGGCTCAGAGCCGCATTCCCTCGGCGCTTGCCGGCGTACTCACAGCGACAAATCCGCTGCTGGTCGCTTTACTCGCACACCGCTTGAAGATTGGAGAACGACTCAGGTTCTCGCGCGTCGGCGCCTTGTCGCTAGGATTCGCGGGCGTGTCAATGATTGCCTTCGGGACGCGCTCGACCAGCGGCGTCGCCGAGACGGTCGCGGTCGCGGCGATTCTTGTCGGCGAGTTGGCTTCGGCGACGAACAAGGTCTTAGCGAAGCAGCTCACGACGACGGTGCCCGCCCCGCTCTTGTTACGCGATTTGGGAGTGATTGTCGCGCTGCTTACTGGTTTCGCCTCCTTCTGCCTAGAACGGGATATGCCGATGACGTTCTCGCCGACGTCCGTGCTCGCGTTCAGCTACTTGGGACTTGTGGCGTCGTTCGCTGCCAGCAGCCTCTATCTCATTTTGCTTCGGCGCTACGCCGTCACTACCCTGGCATATTTGCAGTTTGCAACCGCTACGGTCGCTGCGGGGGCAGGCGTCTTCCTTGGCGGTGAGCGTCTTGGACTTTCACTGACTGTCGGCGTGGCCACAGTGCTCGGTGGGCTTCTGCTTCTCTCGAAGTCGGCAATCGACGGAGCGCCGTCGTCGCATGATCAGCCACAGTCGGCGGAGGAGACACTCCGCACTCCAAGCACGGACGAGGGCGTTTGACCGCACTGCCACTCCAGGAATGCCAGCGGCAGGCGGATAAATCGATTCATGTCCCTCCCGAAATCGTTGTCTCGCGCTCGTGGGCCGCAGGGACTGCAGCAGGGCGTTCATAGAGTCAGCACCATTGTCGCGACCTAAAACTTCGCGCAGCTTTCAGTTAGTGGTTATGCTGTCGTTCTGATTGTAGGGCTGCTTACCGTTGGAGGATCTATGAGAAACAGTCGTGATCGCGATTACTTTTGCGAACTGCGTCGTTCCATGTGTTGGCCGAAGCGCAGTCGCCGTCACGCATGACATCGACCCGTCTCACCACGACACGGTTCTCCATGATCCGCCCCATCACGACTTGGTTCCCCATGACCTGCCTCATCACGACGCGGTTCCCCACCACCTGGATCCACACGACCCGTCCCACCACGATGCGGTTCCCCATGGTCCGCCCCACCATGATCTGATTCCCCACGACCCGCCCGATCACGACCAGCTTCCTCACGATTGGCCACACCACGATCCGGACCCTCACCATCCGCATCATCACGCGGGTGACCCTCACTCAATGGCTTCGCCGTTACACTTAGTCGACAATAACGACTTGATGCTTTGGAAGTCGGGTTTTGGCACACATCATTTCGCTACCCATTTACGGGGCGACCTAAACGGGGATTTCAAAATAGACGGTGTGGATTTCTTAAGTTGGCAACGAAATCTCGGTTCTGAAATGGCTGGTGCGCCAGCGAATGCCGTAGTTCCCGAGCCAACGGGGTTGTCGTTGGCCGCGTTTGCATTTGGACTAGCCTCGTTGGCCAAGTGGTTGCAAGGGACGAGATGCTAAGTACGTCGCGGCGGGTCGGCGAGCGACACGCGTTCGACCGTTATGGGCCTGGCGGCTCAACGTGCGCAAGGATTCTGTTCAGCGCGTGTGCCGGTCCAGGACGTACTTCTTACAGGCGCAGCTGCTTAACTCGTCCTTCAACACCGACGGACGAGCCTGTCTCCAACACGGATCGCACTCCGGAGCCTCGCTCTGGAGCCGGGGAAGACAGAGTTAAAGCCCCCATCTTCCCAACTTCAAGAGACGGTAGCCCGTATGCGGCCAAATTGGACTGCCGTGACGCTCCCCGGCGCCGCCGCTTTGAACGCAGTAAACACCCGTCGCGTTTCGCGCGTGAAAGGGCTAGCAACGATCGTTCTGCCAAAAAATCGAGGCCAAAATCAGCGGGTTGTGCCGATTAGCTAAAGGGTAGAACACGCAATGCGTCGCTCTAAAGAGGTGCCCGATCCGGCCCATTGTGAGGACTGCGATCCCGGTCGTGCAGGTATCAGTGGAATCGGGGAAATGCCATTTTTCAATTCTCAATCGCTCAGTGGCTGGCTGCGATGACCGGTAACAGTTGTATACGAATTTTGCTCGCCGGTTTTATTGCAGCGGCAACGCGACTTGGCATTTGCCAGACACACCAGCTGCCAACTCCGGTGTCCGCACCGTCCATCGCTGAGGAAATTCTGCCGGCCGCGCTCGATCTGGCCAGCTTGGAACAAATCGCGCTGGAGCGCAATCCCACCCTGGTCCAAGCGGCGGCCCAAATTGGCGTCTCCCGAGCCAAGGCCTTACAGGCCGGCCTTTATTCAAATCCGACGATTGGCTACCAAGCCGAATTGATCGGCGTGAGGGGTCCCACAGGTAATCGCACCCCCGGTGAGTTTCAAGGCGGCTTCATCCAGCAGGAGATTATTACGGCTGGCAAGCTGCGCCTCAGCCGCGCCAAATACCAACAGGAAGCCCGCGCCGCTGGGATCCAGGCGATGGCCCAGCAGTTGCGCGTGGTTAACGGCCTCCACATTGCCTTCTACGAGGTCTTGGCCGCCCAGCGGCTGATCGAGATCCACGGCGAGTTGGTCAAGAACGCCGAGGACGGGGTCAAGACCACCGAGGAATTGGTCAATGTCGGCCAAGCCAACGAGCCCGATCTCCTCCAGGCCCAGGTCGAGGCCAACCGCGAGCGGGTGGCCCTCGTGGCGGCCCAGCAGAGCTATCGCCGCAGCTGGGAGGACTTAGTGACTCAGGTCGGCGCGCCGGAGCTGCCGCTGACCCCGCTGACTGGGCAGCTAGAGCCGGATGGGCCTGCGCTAGATTGGGAGAGTGAACTGTGCCGGCTATTGCAGGAGAGTCCGGAGATCCAGTTCGCCCTAGCCGAGGTCGTCCGCGACCGAATCACGGTGAGACGCGAGCAGGTCGAACCCATTCCCAATATCGTCGTACAGGGTGGCCCCGGCTATAACTTCGAGTCCCCAGGCACTCATTGGAATGCCCAGGTCGCCCTTAGCGTGCCCCTCTATGACCGCAATCAGGGCACGATCCGTCAGGCCCAATCCGACCTTGCCCAGGCCCAGGCCGAGGTCGCCCGGGTGGAGCTGTCGCTGCGACGCCGCCTCGCAGAAGCATTTAGCCGCTACGAGACTGCTAGGGAGTCAGTCCGGGACTACCGCGAGCAGTCGCTGCCCACATCCCGCCGGGCGTATGAGATGTATCAAGAATACTTCAAGAATCGGCGCGCGGCTTGGCCGCAGGTTCTCGTCGCTCAGCGCACCTTTTCCCAAATGAGCAACGATTACGCGAACGCGCTGCTCGATCTGCGACGGGCGGAGGTCGAAATCCGCGGCCTGTTGCTGGTCGATGGCCTAAGCGTACCCCCGGGGCCGACGCCGCAAGGCCATATTGATTCCGTGCCCAAGCCGCGATAGGTCTGGCGCTATTCGTGCTTCATGCCTTTCATGTCGTCCATGCCCTCCATATCTTCCATGCCCTCCATCTCTTCGACGGATCCTGCGCCGGGCACACTGGCCCCTGGTTCGATGTTTCCCTTTCCGGAGACGACTCGCTCGTAGAGTTTGTCCGGCAGCACGCGGACCACGGTCATCAGCCCCTCGACACCCTCGAACCACCCCACGCGCATGCCGCGGGTTTGCCACCTGCTGTTGAGCTTCTCGATCTCTTTCTCGGAATACATCGTCATCCCGGCCATACTCTGCGGGAACCCTAGCACTCTTTCGGCTGCAACGTCGTGGCCGGCGTGAGGGTCCT
>JANOIK010001086.1:0-1540 GCA_031407585.1 Planctomycetota bacterium
GCATGATCCAGACAGGTCATTGCAGAGTTCTTGTGATTGACCAACGAATGGGCTCCGAGACCGCTCACTAACTGGGCGCAAACGTGTAAACTTCTGTATGCAAGTACGTTCCGTTTTCTGCGGCTTAGGCTTTGGCTGAATCGTAACGCGCCGTGACGGCTGCCCAGTCGACGACGTTCCACCACGCTTTGAGGTAGTCCGGGCGGCGGTTCTGGTAGTGCAGGTAGTAGGCATGTTCCCAGACGTCGACCCCGAGAATCGGCGTCTTGCCCTCCATCAGCGGGCTGTCCTGATTGGGGCGAGCGATGATCTCCAGGGCCCCATCGGCGACGACCAGCCAGCCCCATCCCGAACCGAACTGTCCGGTGGCCGCGGCACTGAGTTTCTCCTGGAGGGCACCCAGGCTCCCGAAGGTCGCGTCGACGGCGGTCGCGAAAGCACCCGTGGGAGCCGAGGCCGGAGCGCCGCTCATGATCGTCCAGAACAAGGAGTGATTGGCGTGCCCCCCGCCATGGTTGCGTACCGCCGGGCGGATGGATTCGGGCAACTCCGAAAAACGCCGCAACAGGTCGTCGACCGACAGCTGGGCCAGGTCCGCGTGCCCTTCCAGGGCCTTGTTGAGGTTCGCGACATAGGTCGCGTGATGCTTGCCGTGGTGGATCTCCATGGTGCGCGCGTCGATATGTGGTTCGAGGGCGTCGAGGGAGTAGGGAAGCGGGGGAAGCTGGTGCATTGCGGCTCCTTTGTTCGAGGGACTGCGCGGAATGGCGCTGCGCCACGATTCTGCCACGCGCGTCGACGGCCCACGGTGGTCGAGGGTCGGCCGCGCGCCTCCCCCGAGCCGCCTCGCCGACGCGGTCGCGTTGACAGCTCGCAGCGGGCTCGCCTACACTACGCGGGCTCCGGCGGCAGGGAGGTTAGCTCAGCTGGTTAGAGCACCTGCCTTACACGCAGGGGGTCGCGGGTTCGAGTCCCTCACCTCCCACCAAAGCGGTTCGAGGACCTCCGGACACAAAGAAATGCGGGGTCGTAGTTCAGTTGGTTAGAACGCCGGCCTGTCACGCCGGAGGTCGCGGGTTCGAGCCCCGTCGGCCCCGCCACGTTCTACGGAAAGCTAGAGCTGAAGCAAGGATTGACTGGGAGTTGGCACCATGAGAGAGAAAATCAAGCTGGTTTCTTCGGCCGGGACGGGCCACTTCTACACCTCGACCAAGAACAAGAAGGCGGGTACCGAGAAGCTTCGTCTCAAGAAGTACGACCCCAAGGTCCGCAAGCACGTCGAGTACGTCGAGGAGAAGTTGCGCTAGTCGGTCTCGACGACCGTCGCGCTTCGAGCTAGACTGCAGTCCTCTTCCTGACCGGCGTCCCATCGCGGACGCGCGCGCCTTCGCTCCTCCCTATCGGAGCGAAGGCCATGACACAGATAACCCCGCAAGTTGCCCCGCAGTTCCAAGCAGTTGTTGAGTCGACGTTCGCTGACCAACGACTCGACTCGCAGGATTCCCCGGATCCATCGGCTCCCTCGACTTCCATTGCTGCG
>JANOIK010001109.1:0-43800 GCA_031407585.1 Planctomycetota bacterium
TCCTCGAGCACCTGCCGGTCCCACGTGAGGTACGTCGGCAGGATCGTGTTGCTCGACCCGCAGGCGATGAGCTGCAGCGTGGGGTCGATCACGCGAATCTGCCGTGCCGCGTCGCGGGCCTTGCGGCCATACTCGCGGGCGGTGAGGCGGCCCATCTGCCAGGGACCGTCCATTTCGTTGCCCATGCACCAGTAGCGCACGTTGTGCGGCTGCTCGTAGCCGTGCTCGCGCCGCAGGTCGCTCCACTTCGTGCCGCGATCGACGTTGCAATACTCAACGTAGGCCACAGCCATCTCAGCCGAGCCGGTGCCCAGGTTGAAGCCCAAGAGCGGCTCGGTCTCGACGACGCGGCACCAGTCGATGAATTCGTTCGTGCCGAACTGGTTCGTCTCGAGCGAGTTCCACGCCCGCTCGAGCACCGTGGGACGTTTGTCCTTCGGACCGACGCCGTCCAGCCAGTTGTATCCCGACACGAAGTTTCCGCCGGGGTACCGCATGATCGGCACGCCCAGGCCCTTCACCTCCGCGGCCGTGTCCTTGCGAAACCCGCGCTCGTCCGCCAACGGCGAGCCGGGTTGGTACACGCCCTCGTACACGGCCCGGCCGAGATGTTCGAGGAACGAACCGAGCAGCCGGCGATCGATGTCCGCGCAGTAACGCGTTTGGTTGATGACGGCCCGCGCGGGGCCGGTCGCCTGGGCGTAGCCGAAGCTGGCGAGCCACGATTGGGACGCCAACGCGGCGCCGGCGCCGCCCATCTGTTGGAGGAAGCGCCGTCTGCTGGGAGCGTGCATGGTGCGTATGCCTGTGAGAAGAGTGGCGTGCTGCGCCAGGGACGTTTTAACGGCGCAGGGCGGCGTTTTTCAAGGGCCGTGCAGCGTGACGGGCGAAACCGGCGCGATTGGCCCGTTTTGCGGCAGGGCGCGGCGGGCACATGCCTAGGGAGCGAGTCGTTCGGCGCTCGCCCGCCGGAGATCGGCGAGGATGCGGTGCGTCGCCGAGAGGTCGATGACCTCCGCGGAGCTGCGCACCTGAAGCTTCCGCATGATGGCCGAGCGGCGCATTTCGACCGCCCGCTCGGTGATCGACAATTTCGCGGCAATCGACTTGTTCGTCTCGCCCGTTTGCAGGAGATGCAGCGTCTCCTGCTCGCGTGGCGTGAGCCGTTCGAGGCGTTCGTCGAGCGCCGCGAACTCGGCCTCGCCCCGCCGCCACTCGGCGTCCATCGCCAGCGCCTGCCGCACACGGTCGACGAGCGTCTCGCGGTCGAAGGGCTTTTCGAGGAACTCGATGGCGCCCGTCTTCATCGCCGCGACCGCGGTCGACACGTCGGCGTGGGCGGTGATGAAGATCACGGGCAGGCGCTTGCCTTCGTGCAGGAGCTGTTCGTAGAGTTCAAGCCCCGTCTGCCGCGGCATGCGGATGTCGAGCAGCAGGCAGCCCGGCATCTCCGCGCGGTAGAAGCGGTGAAACGCGCCGGGCGCGCTGAACGCCTCGACGCGGAAGTCGAGCACGCCCAGCAGCGCGACCAGCGAGTCCCGCATCTGCTGGTCGTCGTCCACGACGAACACGGTGGGTTGGTCAGACGGACTGGGCGGCATATTCGGCGGGATGCTCGGCGGGCAGGGGCAGGACGAACGAAAACTGCGCGCCTTCAAGCGGCCGCGACTTGGCCCAGATCGTGCCGCCGTGCTGCTCCACGATTGAGCGGCAGATCGACAGGCCGATGCCCAGGCCGTCGGCCTTGGTCGTGTGAAACGGCGCGAACAGCGTCTCGGGATCCGCGTCAGCCAGGCCGGGACCCGAATCGAGCACGTCGACTTGCACGCCCTGGTTGGCCGCGGCGACGCGAATCGCGAGGCGGCGGCGTTGCGGCGGGGCGCTGGCCATCGCCTGCAGTGCGTTTTGGATCAGGTTTACGAGGACCTGTTGGATTTGGATCGCGTCGGCCTCGACGACGACTTCTTCCGCCGGCAGATCGAGCGCGATTTCGACTTCCCTCCGCTCCGCCTCAGGGCGGCAGAGCTCAACGACTTCCGCGACCAGCGCGGTCATGTCGACGGACGTTGCGTTGCCGACCCCCGGCCGAACGAAGTTGCGAACGCGCCGCACGATGCCCCCTGCACGCAGAGCAGCCTGCTGCAACTGCCGCACAAAGCCGTGTAAACGCTGTTGGGCGCCGGCGTCCAGCGGCGCGGCAAGCGTTGCATCGCACGCTTCCGCATAGTTGGCGATGGCGCCGAGGGGTTGATTCAGCTCATGGGCAAGCCCCGCGGCCAGCCGGCCGAGCGACTCGACGCGGTCCGCGTGAGCAAGCTGCGCCGCCAGCGTGCGGTTGCGAGATTCCGACTCGGCTCGCTCGTAGATCTCGTGCCGCAGCGACGCGAGCGTGGCGTCGAGCTCGCTGGTGCGCAGGGCCACGCGGGACTCGAGCTGATCGACCTGCTCGCGAATCGCGCGGGTCGCCGGACGCACGACGAACCGGCCGAGGCTGACGAGCAGACCGATGATCGCAAGAGAGATGACGAGGGCCAGAGCACGGAGACGGTAAAGTTCGCCAGCCGCCTCACCCTCCAGGAGATGCACAATATGTTCCATCGTCGTGAGGAAGCGGGCCTCGTGTTCGACAATCGTCGCCAGTGCCGCAGAGCGGTGGTCGCCGTCCGTCGAGGGAATAGCGAGTCGCCGTGCGGCCGACTGCATCGCGTCGAAGTGTGGTTGGAGTTCGCTCCACGCCGCGTCGATGGCGGGCGTGTGGATGTCGCCGTCACGCAGCCCCTTGTGCGCCGCCGACCACTCGGTAAGCGCGCCGCGCAGCTCCGCGCGGCGCATGTCGATTGTCGGCGCGTCATCGGCCGCCTGCATGGCGAGGGCGCTCTTCGCGAGCTTCTGGCTCAACATGCGCTGCCGGCCGGCGAGGTTGATGACCGGCGCGAAGACATTCATCCGCACCAGCAGCGGCTGGATGATCGCCTGGTCGGCCGCGATCAGAGCGGCAATGGCGAGCAGCACAAAGAGGTAGCGCGCGCTCAGACGGCGCACAAAGTCATCGGCCGAGTGGGGCGTTCCCTCTCGTTGCGAGGCGGATGGGGGGATACCGGTCATGCAGGTTGTGGCGGGCGAGAATACGGGCGGGGGCTTCGTGCCGTTAAAGAGGAAGCGAAGCGTAGGAGGAAACATAGAGAAAACCGCGTTCCACAAATCGGGGCAGCATCAAAGGAAGTGCGACCGGCGTGGTAAGTCGTTGCCCGAATTGGAGATCGGACTCGAAACCTTCGGTTGGCCGAATGGCGTGCGGAGCATCGCTGCCTAAGCGGTAGGCGAGCTTGCGCACTCTCGCGGCAAGGCGACGAGGCTTATTTCGGGGTATCGGCCGCGATTGCTTCGGATGGCCGAAGAAACGTCGCTCGCGCTGCAGATGGGCGCTGCGATTGCGATAGGCAGCATTCATCGAACGTTGCAAGCGACTTGGCGGAGTCGCGCCCCCACCACTCAATCCCCCCCCGCGAGACATCCGCCATGGAAGCCGACGGCAAGGCCACGCGCATCGAACTGCTGAACTTCACCTCGCCGCAGATGCGTGCGTTCCACATGACGTGGGTCGCGTTCTTCTTGTGCTTCTTCGCCTGGTTTGGCATCGCCCCGCTGATGGCCGTGGTGCGTGCGGAGTTGCAGCTCACCAAAGATCAGGTCGGGTGGTGCATCATCGGATCCGTCGCCGTCACGGTGCTGGCGCGATTGCTCGTGGGTTGGCTGTGCGACCGGATCGGGCCGCGACTGACTTATACGTGGCTCCTACTGTTGGGCTCGCTGCCGGTGATGGCGATTGGCCTGGCGCACGACTTCACGACCTTCCTTATCTTCCGCGTGTTGATCGGCGCGATTGGGGCGTCGTTCGTCATCACGCAGTACCACACCTCGAAGATGTTCGCGGCGAACTGCGTGGGTACCGCCAACGCCACGGCCGCGGGCTGGGGCAACCTCGGCGGCGGGGTCACGCAGTTGGTCATGCCGCTGTTGTTTGCGGGGCTGATCACCGCGTTCGGCTTCACCAACGCCGCGAGCTGGCGCGTTGCGATGATCATTGTCGGCGCGCTCTGTGCGCTGACGGGCGTTGCCTATTACTTCCTCACGCAAGACACGCCGCATGGCAACTACCGGCAGTTGCGGGCCGAGGGGCGGATGCCGGCGGTGCAATCGACGAAGGGTGCGTTCGGCGAGGCACTGCGAGATCGCCGCGTGTGGGCGTTGTTCCTGATCTACGGCGCTTGCTTCGGCGTGGAGCTCACGATCGACAACATTGCGGTGCTCTACTTCATCGATAATTTCGACTATTTCAAACAACTCGAGCCAAGCGAGGCCCTCAAGACGGCGGGGATGATCGCCGCGATGTTCGGCGGGATGAACCTGTTTGCCCGGGCGATCGGTGGGTGGGTTGCCGATCGGTGCGGCAATCGCTGGGGTTTCGATGGCCGGGTGAAGTGGCTGTTCGTCGCGCTGTTCGGCGAGGGGATCGGCCTGATGATGTTCTCGCAGGCGACGACGCTGACGGTGGCGATTCCGCTGATGATCACGTTCGCGATGTTCGTGAAGATGTCGAACGGGGCGACCTACGCCGTCGTGCCGTTCATTAATCGCCGGGCCCTGGGGGCGGTGAGCGGCATCGTGGGCGCCGGCGGCAACGCGGGCGCCGTGGCGCTGGGCTTTCTGTTCAAGACCGAGGCCATCGACTGGCACACAGCGTTGTTCATCGCGGGCGTCGCGGTGACGTGCATTTCGTTCGCCAGTTTTGCAATTACCGCTCGCGAAGGAACTCTGGCGCCGTTGGCCGCTAAGAACGACTTCGCTCCCGCCGTTTGATCCTGAACTGTCTTGCCGGACCCGGAGGGCGTGGCCCTCCGGCTAGTTGGTTTTCCTAAAAGTTCTTAAATATGAGCACGCTTCCTCCTGCGCCGTCGCAACAGCAGACCGTCGTTGTCATCGGCAACGGCATGGTTGGCCAGCGGTTCTGCGAACGGCTGGTCGAGTTCGACGCGGAGCGCCGGTTCCGCATCGTCACGTTCTGCGAGGAGCCGCGGACCGCGTATGATCGCGTCGGATTGACGTCGTTTTTCGCTCACCGTGACGCGGAAAAGTTAATGCTCGCCCGGAAGGAGTGGTATGCCGAGAACGGCGTCGAGCTGCACCTGGGCGATCGGGCGTGCTCGCTCGACGCGGCGAAGCGGATCATTCGTTCGGACAAAGGCGCGACGATCGCGTACGACTATGTGGTGTTGGCGACGGGATCGTTTCCGTTCGTGCCGCCGGTGCCGGGCGTCGACAAGGCGGGCGTGTTCGTTTATCGCACGATCGAGGACCTGGAGAACATCATCAAGTTCGCGGGCCATGCCAAGCGTTGTGCTGTGATTGGCGGCGGACTGCTGGGACTTGAAGCGGCGAAGGCGGCGTTCGATCTCAATCTGGAAACGCACGTCGTCGAGTTCGCTCCACGGCTCATGCCGCGGCAGGTCGACGACAAGGGCTCGCAGATTCTCGTTCGCAAGATCGAGTCGCTGGGCGTTCGCGTGCATCTCAACAAATCGACCAAGGCGATCCACGGCAACGGGCACGTCGAGCGGATGGAGTTCGCCGATGGCGAAGCGATCGACGTCGATATGGTAATCGTGTCGACCGGGATTCGCCCGCGGGACGAGCTCGCTCGGCAGTCGGGGATTGCGGTGGGCGAGCGAGGCGGTATTTCGGTAAACGACCGGCTGCAGACGTCCGACTCGCGCGTGTTCGCGATCGGCGAGTGCGCGCTGCACAGCGGCATGGTCTACGGATTGGTGGCCCCCGGCTATGAGATGGCGGAGATTGTGGCCGCGAATCTCACGGGGGCGGATCGGCGATTTTCTGGCGCCGACCTGTCGACCAAGCTCAAGTTGATGGGCATCGATGTGGCGAGCTTCGGCGCCTACGAAGCCCCTGCGGACAAGGCGACGCCGCTGGTGTTCGAGGATCCGTTCGCGGGCGTTTACAAAAAGCTTGTGTTTTCGCCAGACGGCGAGCGGCTGCTCGGCGGGATTCTCGTGGGCGATGCGGCCGATTACGGTCGGCTCTCGATGCTCGCAAAGAGCGATGGGCCGCTGCCTTGCAAGCCGCACGAGCTGGTGGTGGGAACAGGCGGTTCCGGGCCGGCGATGGGGCTCGACGGCATGGCCGACTCGGCTCAGGTCTGCTCGTGCAATAACGTGACCAAGGGGACCATCTGTGCGGCCGTGCGCGACGGCGGCATCGACACCGTCGACGCGCTCAAACGCTGCACGAAGGCGGGTACGGGTTGCGGCGGGTGTTTGCCGTTGGTCGCCGATCTGCTCAAGATCGAAATGAAGAAGGCGGGCAAGGCGGTGGTCTCGCATATGTGCGAGCACTTCGCCTACTCGCGCACGGAGCTGTTTGCGATCGTTAAGGCGAAGGAGCTGCGGACGTTCGGCGCCGTGCTTGCCCACGCGGGGCAAGGCCTGGGGTGCGAGGTGTGCAAGCCGGCCGTTGCGTCGATTCTCGCCAGCCTGTGGGCCGAGGATATTCTGGACGTCGAGCACCAAACGCTGCAGGACACGAACGATCGGTTCCTGGCCAACCTGCAGCGCGGGGGCACGTATTCGGTGGTGCCGCGCGTGCCGGGAGGCGAGATCACGCCCGAGAAGCTGGCAGTGATCGCCCGCGTGGCCGAGAAATACGGGCTGTACACGAAGATCACGGGCGGGCAGCGGATCGACATGTTCGGGGCGCCGGTGCAGGACCTGCCCGATATTTGGGAGGAACTGGTCGACGCGGGGTTCGAGAGCGGCCACGCCTACGGCAAGGCGCTGCGCACCGTCAAGAGTTGCGTCGGCAGTACGTGGTGCCGCTACGGCGTGCAGGACTCGGTGGGTTTCGCGATTCGGGTGGAGAACCGGTACAAGGGCATTCGAGCGCCGCACAAGATCAAGATGGCCGTCTCGGGCTGCATCCGCGAGTGTGCCGAGGCCCAGAGCAAGGACGTGGGGCTGATCGCCACGGAGCAGGGCTACAACCTGTACGTGTGCGGCAACGGCGGCTCGAAGCCGCGGCATGCCGAGCTGATGGCGTCCGATCTCGATGAGGAAACGGCGCTGCGGTACGTCGATCGCTTTCTCATGTATTACATCATGACGGCCGACAAGCTGACGCGCACGGCCGTGTGGTGCGAGAAGCTCGAGGGGGGGCTCGACCACATTCGCGACGTGGTGATGCACGACAAGCTGGGTATCGCCGCGGAGCTGGACGAAATGATGGCACGACTTGTAGGCGCCTACCAGTGTGAGTGGGCCGCGGTGGTGCGCGACCCGGCGAAGCGCAAGCGGTTCCAGCAGTTCGCGAACACCGACGAGACCGAGTCGTGCATCGAAATCGTGCACGAGCGCGGCCAGACGCGGCCGGCGGACTGGCCGAGCGAGTTTGTGTCGCTGGAGCAGTTCCGCATGATGGATGGGCGGTCGTGGGCCGATCACGATCGCGATGAGGATGCAACGCGTCCGTCATGGGTGTCGGTGGGCAAGGTCAGCGATTTTCCGCGCGACGGCGGCGCGACGATCAAGTACGGCCGGTCGCAGATCGCCGTGTTCAATCTGGCGAGCCGCGGCGAGTGGTACGCGAGCCAGAACATGTGCCCGCACAAGAAGGCGTTCGTGCTATCCCGCGGAATTGTAGGCGATGCCGCGGGAGAGCCAAAGGTAGCGTGCCCGCTGCACAAGAAGACGTTCTCGCTGAACAGCGGCGAGTCGCTGCAGGGCGAGGAGTATCGCATTCGGACGTTCCCGGTGCGCGTCGAGGGCGATGAGGTGCTGCTGGAGCTACCGCCGACGGACGTGCTCGACGAACAGTTGGGGACGGGGATTGGTTGCCGGTTGGCGACTTCGTGCGCGACGGTGAAGTCGGATGTTGTGAGTTGTGATGCGGTTGGGGCTGGGGTTTGAAAATGATGTAGCGGGTACCCGCTTCACCCCCCTCCCCAGCCCTCCCCTCCAGGGGGAGGGAGCCAGAGATTCAAGAATGGGCGACACTCCTCTCCCTCAAAGGGAGGTGGACGGAGGAAGTCAGTAGAGAACTCCGCGTGCTGGATGATTGAGCTTCCCGTAATCAATGATCGGTCCCCATGCACCAGCGCCGGCGGGCGGGTCGCGGCGCTGGAGAGCGGCGTCGACCTGGTCGCGATGCTGTTGGAAGAGCAGCAGTCGCTTTCGGCGGTCGATCGCTTCAGTCGCTGGCACAATGGCGAAGAGGCGATTGGTGGGGCTGCGGCGCATTCGCGGCTCGACTCGCCGAGATACAAATCGCTCCTTCCTGCCACGCCGCCCGCCGCGGGTCAGCAGTACGCTTTCGAGGTGGACCTCGACCGCTGCTCGGGGTGCAAGGCGTGCGTGGTGGCGTGTCACACGCTGAACGGGCTCGATGAAACCGAGACGTGGCGCGACGTGGGATTGCTCGTGGGCGGCTCGCGCACAGCGCCGGTCATGCAGCACGTCACCGCGGCGTGCCATCATTGCCTGGAACCGGCGTGCATGATTGCCTGCCCAGTGAACGCGTATGAAAAGGACCCGGCGACGGGGATCGTGAAGCACTTGGACGACCAGTGCTTCGGCTGCCAGTATTGCACGCTCGCCTGCCCCTACGATGTGCCGAAGTACCACGCGGCGAAGGGCATCGTGCGGAAGTGCGACATGTGCTCGTCGCGGCTGGCGGTGGGCGAGCCGCCGGCGTGCGTGCAGGCTTGCCCGCACGAGGCGATCGCGATTCGCGTGGTCAGCCGGGAGCAGGTTATCGAGGACGCCGAGGCGGCGGTGTTCTTACCGGCAGCGCCTGATCCGCAGATCACGCTGCCCACGACGACATACAAGACGCGGAAGCCGTTTCCGCGAAACTTGCTTCCGGCGGACTATTTTCGCGTCAACGCGCAGCATGCGCACTGGCCGTTGGTCGTGATGCTGACGCTCACGCAGCTATCGGTGGGGGCGTTTGTGGTGGGCTTGGCGTTGGACATGTTTTTGGAAGCGAGTGCCGCGGAAGGGAGCGCGGCGCTTTCGCTGCGGCCGCTGCACGCCGTCAACTCGTTGGGGTTTGGGTTGCTCGCGCTGACGGCGAGTTTGTTTCATCTCGGCCGGCCGCTGTATGCGTTTCGCGCGGTGCTGGGGCTGCGCCACTCGTGGCTGAGCCGCGAGATTGTCGCGTTTGGCGCGTTTGCGGGAGCCGCATCGTTGTACGCCGGCGCTCTGCTGGGCGTGCACATATGGGGAGATCGATTCGATTTCGCGACAGTCGCGTCGATGACCGAGTGGCTTGGCTGGACGGTTGCGGTGACGGGCGCCGCGGGCGTGTTTTGCTCGGTGATGATTTATGTGTTCACGCAACGCGAGTGCTGGAGTTTTACCCGCGTCGGGGTGCGATTCACGCTAACAGCCGCGCTGCTAGGAGTGGCGGCGACCTGGCTGAGCGTGCTGGTAGCCACAGTTGTTAGCCCGTCGGCGGAGTTAAACGACATCGTTCGGCGTGCGGGTCCGGTGCTGTGCCGCTCGTTGATGGTTATCACCGCGGTAAAACTGGCGTGGGAGGCGGCCATCTTTCGGCATTTGTTGTTGGGCCGTATGACGGCGCTCAAGCGATCGGCGGTGCTGCTGACGCACGACTTGTCGAGCGTGACGCTCGCGCGGTTCGCGCTGGGGCTGCTCGGCGGCGTCCTCATGCCGCTGTTTCTACTGAGTAATCTCGCCTCTGCGCCGAGCAGCGGCTTGGCCGAATTCACGGCGACGACCGTACTGCTGTTCGCGGCATGCGTCGGCGGGGAGCTGCTCGAGCGTTACCTGTTCTTTACTGCGTGCGCGACCCCGCGCATGCCGGGGGGCATCCGCTGATGGCAACGCAGATTACGCTATCGACGAAATCGCTGCCGGTGCTGCCGCCGATATTTCAGCGGACGGGCCCGCTGACCGACGAGTTGCTGCTGACGCCGGCTCGTTTCGGACTGGGACTCGCGCCGCCGAATCTGCAGGCCGATGCGGTGGCGGGATCCGTCTGCGGATTTTGCTCGACGGGATGCAATCTCAACATCCACCTGTGCGACGGCGCGGCGACGGGGCTCACGCCCGCGGCCGACTATCCGGTGAATCTCGGCATGGCGTGCCCGAAGGGTTGGGAGGCGCTCGCGGTGCTGGACGCGCCCGACCGCGCGACCACGCCGCTGCTGCGCAACGGGGCAGGGCGGCTCGAACCGGTGTCGTGGGACGCAGCGCTCCGCACGTTCGTCGATCGCATGAAGGGCATCCAAGCGGCGCACGGGCCGCAGTCGGTCGCGTTTCTCAGCACGGGTCAGATCGTGACTGAAGAGATGGCGCTGCTGGGGGCGCTCGCCAAATTCGGCATGGGCATGCTGCACGGCGACGGGAATACGCGGCAGTGCATGGCGACCGCGGTGGTGGCGTATAAGCAGGCGTTTGGCTTCGATGCGCCGCCGTATACGTACGCCGACTTCGAGGAGTCGGACGTCATCGTTCTGGTGGGAAGTAACCTGTGCATCGCCCACCCAATTCTGTGGCAGCGGGTGATGCGCAATCCGCACCGGCCGGAGATCGTGGTCATCGACCCGCGCGCGACCGAAACGACGATGGCCGCGACTCAGCATTTGGCGGTGTATCCCAAAGGCGATCTGGCCCTGTTGTACGGCGTGGCGAGGATCCTCATCGAACGCGGGTGGATCGATCGCACGTTCATCGACGCCCACACGTCGGGCTTCGACGAGTTCGCGGCATTCGTAGGCGTCTACACGCGCGAGCGGGTCGCCGAGGAAACACGGCTGCCGAGCGAGGCGTTGGAGCGGTTTGCCGCGACGATTCATGCCGGCAAGCGAGTGTCGTTCTGGTGGACGATGGGCGTGAACCAGAGCCATCAGGCCGTGCGGACGGCGCAGGCGATCATCAATCTCGCCCTGATGACCGGTAATATCGGGCGGCCGGGGACGGGCGCCAATTCGATTACCGGCCAGTGCAATGCGATGGGCTCGCGGTTGTTCAGCAACACGACCAACCTGCTGGGTGGACATGACTTTGCCGATGCGGGCCACCGGCGTAAAGTGGCCGATGTACTAACCATCGACGAGACGGCGATCCCGCGCGAAGCCAGCTGGCCGTACCACCGAATCATGGAAGGCATCTTGCGCGGCGAGATTCGCGGGCTGTGGGTCGTGGCCACGAACCCGGCGCATTCGTGGATCAATCAGCGGATGGCTCGCGACGTGCTTGATCGGCTGGATTTCCTGGTGGTGCAGGACATGTATCACTCCACGGAAACGGCTCGGCAGGCGCACCTCGTGCTGCCGGCGGCGGGATGGGGTGAGAAGGAGGGAACCTTCATCAACTCGGAGCGTCGCATCGGCGTTACGAGCAAGGTGCGCCGCGCGCCGGGGCAAGCGCTCGCCGACTTTCATATTTTCAAGCTCGTCGCCGATTATTGGGGCTGCGGCGAGATGTTTCGGCGTTGGGAATCGCCGGAAGAGGTGTTTCAGATTCTGAAAGAGCTGAGCGCGGGCCAGCCGTGCGACATCACGGGCGTCGCCGATTACGCGATGCTCGATCGGAGCGGCGGCGTGCAATGGCCTTGCGCGGATGACGGCGTGGATCACGGCGTCTCCGAGGGCTCCGAGCGGCGGTTGTTCGAGGATGGGCGGTTTTACCACGCCGACGGGCGTGCGCGGTTTTTGTGCGAATCGCCGCGTCCGCTGCCTGAGCCGCCCAGCGAGAAGTATCCGTTTGTGTTGCTCACAGGGCGGGGCTCGGCGGCTCAGTGGCATACGCAAACGCGCACGGCCAAGAGCGCCGTGCTGCGAAAGCTTTACCCCGCTGAGTTGTACGTCGAGCTCAATCCCCAGGACGCCGCCCGCCTGGGCGCAAGGACGGGGGACGTGCTTCGCATCGCTTCGCAAAGGGGCGAGCTGCGCGCGGCGGCGCTCGTCACGCCCGCCGTGCAGCCGGGACAGGTCTTCCTTCCCATGCACTACGAGGCGACCAACCTGCTCACCGACGCCGTATTTGATCCCTACTCGCACCAACCGGCGTACAAGGCTTGTGCGGTGATGGTGGAACTGGCGTCGTAATCGTGGTGATGCTCGCTGGACTCGTACGCCTAGGAAGGATGTAGCGGTCCTTCTGTGCGGGTCGCCTTGGGTTGCGACTCAGAGCTTCGGCGATCCGAAGCCGATGCGAATCCCTGCGAGATTCTGGTAAGCATTGCCGGTCGTACAAGGCTTGCGCACGCGCGAAGCTATGCCGACGACGGCCCAACGTTTTGACCGACCAACGGTTTGCGTCGAAATCATAATTGAGTCGGCGCCATTTCTTGGCGCAAGAAGCGGCCGAGCGGCCGCTACAAAATCGCATTTCACAAACCCCGAGATGGACATGGCACGCCAGGGATGGTCGGCCGTCGTTTTCGCTTTTGCGATCGTAGTCACAGCCGCGGCGACCAGCCTTGCTGAAGGCGACGCCGATTGCGGCTCGCCGCTGTGCGGTTCGGCCGTGTGCGCCGATGACTGCGCGGGCGCGCCGAAAGCCCCGGCTAAGCCCAACCCGTGCGCGACTTCTCATAAAGGCGTGTACTACGCCAACGACTTCAGCTACCTGAAAGATCCCGCGTATGGCGGCCACTGTCTCGGCGACAGTCTGAAGCTGCTCCCCGTTGCCGGCGGCGAGTGGGGCACGCTCGACCTCGGCGGTCAGCTTCGCGAACGTTACCATCACGAAGAGGGCATGGGCCAAGACGTGGCCGGCCCCGGCGTGAATCGATTTCAGGGAACGCAGCACGACATCGTGCTGACGCGCCTGCGGCTCTACAGCAACTGGAAAGTTGCCGACGGGCTGCGAATTTACGCCGAGGGCATCTTCGCCGACGTCAGCGACGACGGCGGCACGTATTTGCCGCGGCCCATTGACCGCAACTACGGCGATTTTCTCAACCTGTTCGTCGACGTTGGCCTGACCGACGCGCTGACCGCCCGCATCGGCCGGCAGGAGCTCCTGTATGGCGCCGAGCGGCTCGTCTCACCGCTGGATTGGGCCAACACGCGCCGCACGTTCGACGGCGGTCGCCTGCTTTACAAGGGCGAAGGGTGGACCTCTGACCTTTTTTACACGTACGTCGTGCCAGTGGTCGCGAGTGAACTCGACGAGCCTGACTACGACCAGGCGTTCTATGGTTCCTACAACTCAATCACGGTGAACGAACACCTGACCGTCGACGCCTATTACTTGGGGTACGACAACCAGAACACGGGCGCGGGCAACGACTTCTCGATCCACACCTGCGGGTTGCGGCTTAACGGTTCGCTGACTGAAAACTGGCTCTTCGAGATGGAGGGCGGCCCGCAGTTCGGACGGCAAAGCGGGCTGGGCGTCGATCAGGAAGCGGCGTTCTGCACGTGCGGCGTGGGTCGCAAGCTGGGCGATGTACTGCCGTGGACGCCGACGCTGTGGGGGTACTACGACTACGCTTCAGGCAACGCGCCCGGCGGCGACTTCAATCGGTTCAACGACTTGTTTCCGCTGGGGCACAAGTACTTCGGCTTCATCGACGCCGTGCGGCGGCAGAACATCGAAGCGCCAAACCTGCTGCTCACGATGAAGCCGCACGCGAAGGTCGACCTGCTCTGCTGGTACTGGCACATCATGTCGAATCAAGCGGGGGACATCGTCCCCAGCATCGGCGGCACGCCACCGCAGAGCACGGCCAGCAAGGATTTCGGCGACGAGCTCGACCTGATCGCGAAGTACGGCATCGGCCCGCGTTCGAATGTGCTCCTGGGCTATTCCCACTTCTGGCGCGGGAACAAGATTCTCGCCCCGGCGGACGCGGACTTTACCTACGTGCAGTGGGAGCTGAACTTCTAGCGCCCTCACGCGATGCCCCGATAGCGGAGCCTGCGCGGGGGGCGGTAAGCACGGGCCTGCTGGAAGAAGCCGGTGAAGTCGCCGGCGGCGAAGACTTCGTCGGCGGCGATAGCCGCGGCGGCTTCGCTGGCGACGAGCGATTCGCTGCTGGCCGCGCTGCCCGAGGCGCCGCTGGCTCCGCTGCCGGCAGCGCTGGTCGCACTCTGGGCGGCGGCCGCGGCCAGGCTCTGACCGAAGCGGCCTCGCCAAACCCCCAGATCGGCGGCGTCGATCACTCCGTTGTTGTTGCCGTCGGCGCCGAGGCCGGCCGGCTTCGATGCGGGGCCCAAGGTGCGCTGCCACACCAGCACGTCGTCGCCGTCGACTTGGAGGTCGGCGTTGTAGTCGCCGACGAGCACCGTTTGCAGGGCGTAGTTGAGATTGGTGACCGCCGAGGCGCCGACCGCCGCGGCGCGATGCGTGCCGTTGACCGCGCTGTTGGCCAGCACCAAGAGCGATCCCGCGTCGGTGCGGCCGTTGACCGCGGCCACGTCCGGCAGGCCCGCGTTGCCCAGAAAGTCGCCCACGACCAACGATTTGACGCCCGGCAAGTCGCTGGTCTGCAGGTTGCCCACGCCTTTCACTTCGGGCGGAGCGAACAGCGGCGCGGCGGGCGTGCCGACATTCCGCAAGAGCGTGATGCCCGAAGGGCCCACTGTGCCGACCAGGATGTCGCGGTCTCCGTCGCCATCGATGTCGGCAACGACGATGTCGCGCGCCAGACCGCTGGCATCCAGCGGCACGTTGGTCCACCCGCCGGGGCCGTAGTTGGCGTTGGCGATACTGACCAAGAGCGTCACGGCGCTGGTATGGCTGTTGCCGATGACCAGATCGGCCTTCGCGCCGCTTTTGAATTGGCCGAGCGCGAGCGAGAAGGGCGTATCAACCGCCGTGCCGGTGGGCAGCACGATGGGCGCCTTGGGCGAGAAGACGCCGCCCTCCTTGAGCAGCACCTGGACCGTGCGGTCGTACTGGTTGATGACCGCGAGATCGACGCCGCCCGTGCCGTCGATTTGGCCGACTTCCAAGGAGCGGGGCTGACGTCCGACAGGGACGGTTTCGGCGAGCGAAAACGACGGCGTTAGGGTGGAGGCGCTGTGCAAGATCAGGATGTTCGACGTGCTGGTCACGGCGAGCGATCGCTGGGCCAGCGCCAAGTCGGCCTTATTGCCAAGATCACCGTCGAAGTTGCCTGCGACAATGTCCCAGTTCGACAAGGTGACCGGAACCGCCGTCTCGTTGTAAGACGGCGAAAACGCCAGCAATCCCGGCGCGACGGGCTGATTCATGGCGATCCACACCGTGCTGCGCGTGCTGCTGGCCAGGGCGATGTCCGGGCGCGCGTCGCCGTTGAAGTCGCCAACGGCCAGGCTGGTGGCCTGCAGCGCGTTGGGCAGCCGCAATGGAGCGGCGAACGACCCCGAGCCGTTGTTGCGGAAGATCGAGACCACGCCGTCCAGCGTGAGCACCGCCAGATCGGCGTCGTCGTCGTCGTCGAAGTCGGCCGCCACGACCTGCGTGGGGTTGATGCTAGGGTCGAGCGAGTAGCTCTGCTCGACCAGTGCGTTGCCGAGCGGCGCGAGGATGCGGCGGTTGCCGCCGACGTCGGTCGAGTCGATGCGAATGGCGAAGGGCGCCTCGGGGATGCCGCTGAAGGCGTACCGGCCGATAACGCCGAACAGCGTGCTGTTGTTGGTCGTGGCGGTGGGCTCGGAGGCGTCGCGCACGCCGTCGTCGTCCAGATCGAGATAGACGCGCAAGTTCCCGAGGCCGGGCTCGCCGGCGCCGGCCTGGACGCCGTTGCCGTCGACATCGAGAAATACCACCCCCTCGAAGGACCCCAGGCCGGCTCCGACGTTCTGCAGCGTGACGCCGAAGTCTTTACGGAGCTCGTCTTCGCCGGGGGCGATGGAGACGGTGTAGTGGTGGATCGTCGGCGGCGGCGTCGTGAACGTCGGTGCCGTGACGGCCCAGCCGCTGCGCTCCTTCAGCCGCACGACATAGGAGGCGCCTGCGGGCACATTCTCGAACGCGTAGGTCCCGGTCGCGTCGGTTTCGACGATCGGCTCGGCGGGACTGGAGTCCCACGTGCCGTCGTTGTCGAGGTCCAGATAAACTTCCCAACCGGCGAGCGTCGGCTCGTCGACGTCGGTCACGAGGTCGCCGTCGAGATTGTTGTAAACGATGCCGCGGATCGAGCCGGGTAGGGCCCGGTTCGAGAAGTCGACGCCGGTGCGCGCTTCGCCGTCCAGCAGCGTTACGGCTCCGCCGACGCCGAGCGTGTCGCGGCGGAATACGCTCAGGGCGTCTTCGGATTCTCCGGCTGCGTAGAGAAACTGGCCGTTGAGGGCGACCATCGCGGCGACCGCATCGACATTCTCGATAGGCGTGCCGTAGCCGTCGGGCGCCCCGTCGATAATCTCCTCGAGGAACGACAGTCGGCCGCTCGTGGGCCCGCCGACGGTCGCGTCGCGCTGAAAAACGGCGATCACTCCCGCGAAAATGGGGTTCTCGGGATCGGTCAGATCGGCTTCCTTGCCTGCGACGTACACGCGCGTGCCGTCGGCGCTCATCGCGATGGCGCCGGCCTGTTGAAGACCGCGGACCTCGTTGCCTAGGTAGTCGACGTCGCCCGAGGCTAGCGTTTGCACAAACTTGAGCGCCCCGGTAGTCGCGTTCCGTTCGAACACGGTGACCGCGCCATCGGTTTCCGCCGTAACGTACAAGTAATCCGCATTCGGGCTCAGTACGACCGAGTGCGCGCCGTCCAGCCCGTGAATGAAGACGCCGTCGACGCTCGTGTTGTTGGTGACAACGCCAACATAGGACAAGTACGTGGGTGCGTTGGCCCGTGTAAAAATCGAGATCGTGTCCGACGCATCGGCCGTGGCGCCGGCGACGTAGATGAAATGGTTAGGAGCCACGGCAGGCGCCACGGCGACGCCGTGGCCGCCGGCGCCGAATACCGATGCGCTGTTGATGCGACGTGCTCGGAAGAGAAGGCTGGCCCCGGAACGCTCAAAGGCGAACAGGGCACCGCCGGTGGTCGTGTTGGCACTTTTGTTAGAGACGTAGACGCGCGTGCCATCCGGGCTCACGGCCAGGCCCGTCGACCCGGCGAACTGCTTGGGCGCGGCCAAGGTTGGCGGATTTGGTAAGTCGTCTTCTCGGAAAACTTGTGAAAACGTGAGCGCTCCGGTCGATGTGTTGACGCTGTACACAACGATGGCGCCGTCGGACGACAGGGCGTAGAGATAGGTGACGCCGCCGACGGGCAACTTAGACACGGCAAGCTGCACGACGCCGAAGAGCACGTTGACGCCGCCTGCCGCCGGCACTGTTTGCGCTGTCGTCGTCGCGCCCAGATATGCAAGAGCGCCAGTCGTGGAGTTGCGCTCGAAGCGGCCGATCTCGGCTTCGCTCGCCCCGGCGACGAACACAAAACGCCCGTCGGCCGTCGCCGCCATCGCGCGGGCGCCATCGAGGCCATCGGCCGTACCTGCCGCGTTGTCGTCGAGAAGCGATTGGACGAGCGCCGAATCGACATGAGTTCGCTCCCAGCCCGGCTGGAGCACCTCGGCGACGATGTGCGTGCCGGGAACCAACGAATTGAACTCGTAATGGCCCAATGCGTCGGTGACCGTGCGACGTTCGTTGGCGTCGAGTCGTCCATCGGCGTCGGCGTCGAGATAGATGGTCCAGCCGGGCAGGCCCTCCTCGCCGAGATCCTCGACGCCGTTGCCGTTGCGGTCGTTGAACTTCTTGCCGCTGATCGTGGCGTAATAGTGCTCGACGGCGCCGATGTCCGCAACCGCGGAGCCGTTATGGTCGCCGTCGGCGGGGCGCAACGCGCCGCGTTGATCTACGGCAGGCGCGCCTGGCGCAACGCCGGCATCGATCGCGGGGCTATCGGCGGCGGGCATGTGGGTCTTGGTGGGGCCGCCGTTGTCGGCGAGCGGGCCGAGTTTGGGGTCGATGGCTGCGGCGGCAGAACCGACCTGATTGCTATTCGTTCCGTGGACCAGCCCCAGGGCAAGTCCAACGTCCCCGATCAAGTTACCGCCTTGCGAGACGAATGTTCCCACCACGTCGGGAGAAGGTCGCGTCGAAGAATTCTGGGCAACGACGGTGTTCTTCAAGTTCACCGTCCCACCCGGGGCATTGCTCACGGCGCCAGACGGGACGCCCGGCGACGTGTTGAGCAGGGTGTTGAGCGACAGATTAGGACTGCCGCCCAAGACGGCGATATCCAGCGAGCCGTTGCCGTCGAGATCGTGCATGGAGGTATTTCGAGACCCACTCCCGACGTTCGTTCCCGGCTGCATCGCAAAGGCGCCGGCGCCCGAGTTGAGAGCGATTGCGACCGTTCCCGAATAGCTGGTAACGGCCATGTCGATGCGGCCGTCGCGGTTAAAGTCGGCGGCGTTCAAGGTGAGCGGCGTGTCGTCGGTGAGATACGCCGCCGCAGCTTGGAACGTTCCGTTGCCGTTGCCGAGCATCACCAGCAACTCGTCCGTGGCTGACGCAGCCACGGCGAGGTCGAGATTGCCATCCGCATTGAGGTCGGTCATCAGATGGTCGTTGAAGTCTCCGAAGGAGTCGGGCGCCCCGGGTTTGACGACAATCTGGGGGCCCACCTGGAACTGGCGGGTCCCCACGTAGTTGACCACGCTCAACTGGTATCTATTGACGCTAAGCGCGACGAGCTCAAGTTGCGGGTCGGCGTCGATGTTGCCGACGGCGAGCGACCACATGCGCGGCTGCAACGGATAGTCGGGCCCGCTAACGAACGTACCGTCGCCGTTCCCCCACAGGACTTTCACCGAGCCGTTCAAATAGTCTGGGGCGGAATAGACGCCAATGTTGTTGACCGCGAGGTCTTCGTTTCCGTCGCCGTCGAAGTCGGCCACGATGATGTCGCAAGCACTCGAGTCGACGGCCCCGGTTTGGTATGAGACGGGCGGGGCGAAGTTTCCGCCGCCGGTCCCCAGCAGGATTTTGACGAACCCGATCGCGGCGGCGTCCGGCACGGCAAGATCAAGGACGTTGTCGCGATTGAAATCGCCGACGGTGAGAAAGAAGTGGGAGCTGACGTTGCCAATTGCCGTCGGCGCTTGATAGATCCCGTTGCCGTTGCCGCGATACAGCCGCAACAGATTGGACCCGGGATCGCTGATGATCACGTCGGCAATGCCGTCCCCCGAGAAATCCCCGGCGGCGAGAGCGTCACTGGTGTTGGTAGCGAGAAACGAGAATGCCGAGAACGAGACCGGCGAGGGCGGATTGCCGACGTAGGCGCCGGTGACTTGGTTGGCCGTCACGGTGGAATTGGTCAGCATTGACGTGCCGGTCGATGTGTTTTGGATCCCGCCGCCTTGATTGGCCGCCTCGTTGCCGGAGATGGTGACATTGATCGCGTCGAACTCGTCGGCGTTGTACAAGCCGCCGCCGTCGACTGCGGCTTGATTGGACGAGATCGTGCTCGTGCTTATCTCCAGGTCGCCGGCGTTGTACATGCCGCCGCCGTTGCCGCCCACGGTTTCGGCAGCGTACGACAGCTTCTGGACGTAGATTCCTTCTCGATCGGCCGCGAGTTCCGCGCCATCCCACAGCACCCACACGTCGCCCGAGGGCGTTGCGGCGATCGAGGGCGGCCCCTGGTTGAGCGCCCAAACCGTCACGAGATTCCGCGCCGGCGCCACGGCCGCGCCGTCGGCGTCGAAGGCCTGCACGTACAGGTTGAACAGCGAACTGGCCGGCGACTGCGGCGTTTTCCACGCGATGGCAAAGCCGCCGCCGGGAAGCATCGCCACGCTCGAGTAGCAGTTTTCCGTCGTCGCCGCGATGACCATCTCGTTTTCGTCCAACTCCACGCCGGTGCGGCTGTACCGCTTCACGATGACGCCACGATTCACGTCGCGGTAAGAAACCACAAAGCCATCGGCGCTCGCCGCCACGTGAGGCTGCGTTTGGTTGCCAATGATCTCGGCGTTGACGCGAAACTGGTTATTGACGGGCGTGCCCGTCGCGTTGATGAATCGTGCGTAAATGCCCAATCCCGATCCGTCGGCCTGCGAATCCGACCAGACAACGATGCCTTCATTGTTGTCGAACAGTGCGGCGCTCGCATTGGCCTGATTCCCCGCGGTCGCCTGATTGACCCGCACCGGCGCGCCCAGCGCACTGCCGGTGCTGGAAAACCGCCGCAAATAGACACCTTGCCCATCGCCATCGAGCCCCGACCCCTCGTTAAAGATCACCGTGTAGTTGCCCGCCGAGTCGACGACCGGCTCCGGGGCCGTCTGTTGGCCCGCCGTAACTGCATTCACGAAGGCGGTCGTCCCACTCGCTCCGCTAACGTCGTACGGGAGTAAGTATGCGTCCCACAGCGTGCTTGCATCGTGCTTCTGGTAGCCGACGGCAAACGCGCCGTCGTCAGCGATTGCCGGGACGGGCGCCTGCTGGAAGATGGGGTGAGCGCCGCCCAGGTAGAACTCGGCGCCATCGGGCGTGCCGCTGGACGTGAGTCGCCGCGCGTACACGTCTTGGTCGCTGCCGCTGATGACGTTAATCCATGTTGCGAGGAGCTCGCCCGACGAATTCACTGCCAAACGGCTTTGGTACTGAGTAAGGGCCGTACTCGCATTGACGAGCACCGGGACGCCGACGCGATCAAACACCTGAACGTTACGCGCCTCGACCGTGTTCGCGTGAATGGTCGACGACGCGATTGTCGTCTCGGTCGTGACGTTGCCATTGTAGATTCCGCCGCCATCGCCGATGGCCGCATTGTTCGCGATGGTACTGCCGGTAATGGCGAGCGAGCCGCCGCCCGTGGGCCCGCTGGTGTAAATGCCGCCGCCATTGGCCGTGGCGGTGTTTCCCTCGATCGTGGTGGTCGAAATCGTCATCGTGCCGGCGTTGTACACGCCGCCGCCGGCGCCGCTGGGATTGTTGACTTTGACCAGAGCGAGATTACGATTCGAGCCGACCGTGGAGTAGCCGACCGCGAGGATCTTACCGTCGGGAAGAATCAGCGCGCCATGGGCGACGTCGTGGCCTGGCCCAAGGATGACGGTGGGCGATCCATCGCCGCCAAAGCTTTCATCGAGCTGGCCGTTGGCTGTAAATCGCGCAAGGGCGAAGTCATTGGTCACGCCGTTCAAGGCGAAGCCGGCAATGACGATCTTTCCATCCGCCTGGAGGGCGACGCTGTAGGCGCTGTCGCCGCCGGGGCTTAACGCGGTCGTGAGCTTCCCGTCGCCGCTGAACGTGAAGTCCAGCTCGCCGCTGCCGTCGTACCGGGCGAGGGCTGTGTCGGCATTCACTCCATCGACGCTGGAACCGGCCACGACGATCTTGCCGTTGGGCTGAATTGCGATTACTTCGATGACGTCGGCGGTAGCGGCGAAGTCGGTCGTCTGCTTGCCGTCGCCGCTAAAGGATGTATCGAGCGTTCCAGTGGCCAGATAGCGCACCAGTGCAAAATTGGCCGCGGCGCCCGCGCCGCTGTACCCGCCTGCGACGATTTTGCCATCGCTCTGAATGGCGACGTCGGTCAACTCATCCTGCATGGTGATGCTCGACCGGTCGATGCCATCGCCGTTAAACGACGCGTCGAGCGTGCCATTGGTGAGGAAACGAAACAGTGCGAAGTCCGTGTCGTTGCCGCCGCTCTTCGAGGATCCAGCGACAACAATTTTGCCGCTGGCGTCAATCGCGACCGCATTGCCCAAATCGTCCTGCGTGCCGATCGAGGCAGTCTGCTTGCCGTCGCCATCGAAGGTTCCGTCTGGCACGCCGTTGGCGTTGAGGCGAACGACGAAGACTTGATACTTGGTTCCGTTGAAAACCGAACCGACCACGACGATCTTGCCGTCGCTCTGGATGGCCACGTCGCGGACGATATGGTCGCGTCCCGCGGTCACCACGGTGGTCAACCGCCCGTCGAAACCGAATGTCGAGTCAAGCTGGCCGTTCGCCAAGTAGCGGGCGATGGCGATGTCATAGTTGGTCCCGCTGTGCGCCCGACCTACCACGACAATTTTGCCGTCGCTCTGGCGAGCGATGGCCCGGCCTTCTTCGTCGTTGGAGTCGAATTCGGACAGGGTTAGACCGTCGTTATGGAATGTGTTGTCCAAAGCGCCGCTGGCATTCAGTCTTGCGACGGCAAAATCGCGATCGGTCGCATCATTCGAGTTGGTGCCGTAGCCAGTGACAACGATTTTCCCATCGGGCTGAATGAGCGAGCCGAGGGCTACGTCGTGGGTCACCCCAAAGGCCACGAGTTGTACTCCGTCGCCGCTAAAGGTGACGTCGAGCTCGCCGTCGGTGAGATATCGCAGAACTGCGAAATCGTTGGTGGCGCCGATTAAGGAATAACCGGCCACGACGATCTTGCCGTCGGACTGTATGGCGACAGTTTGAGCATTTTCATTGCCGGCGCCTAAAGCGGTGGTGAGCTTGCCGTCGCCGCTGAAGGAATTATCGAGGTTGCCGTTCGTGTCGTAGCGCGCGACTGCCATATCGTCGGTGGCGCCCACGACGCTCGATCCCACCGCAACGATCTTACCGTCGGCTTGAAGGGCAATGGCCTCGATGACGTCGACCGCGCCGGCGAAGTTGGTAGTCTGTTTGCCGTCGCCGCTGAACGACGAATCGAGCGTTCCATTGTCCAGATAGCGAACTAGCGCGAAGTCCACGCCAGTTCCCGAACCGGTGTAACCGCCAGCGACGATCTTCCCGTCGCTCTGAATGGCGACGTCGGTCAGAGCATCTTCCAGCGTGACGGACGTACGGTCGACGCCATCGCCGCTGAACGAAGTATCGGCGTCCCCATTGGCGAGCAGGCGAATGAGCGTAAAGTCCCAGTCGCCCGCGGTGTTCGAGGCGCCGGCCACGACAATCTTGCCATCGGCTTGAATGGCGACGCCTCGGGCCGTGTCGTCGTTTGAGCCTACGAGCTTCGCAATCTTGCCGTCGCCGCCGCCAAACGTTCCATCCAGAGCGCCGTCGGCGTTCAGTCGCACGACAAAGATTTCGTTTCTGGCCCCTGTGCTGAAGGTTCCGACGACCACGATCTTGCCATCACTTTGAATGGCCACATCCCGAGCGAAGTTGTTCAGGCCCGGCGCCGCGACCGAGGTCGTCATGCGGCCGCCGACGCCGAAAGTCGGATCCAGTTCGCCTGTCGTCAGGTAGCGCGCTACCGCGATCTCGTCCCTCACGCCGTTGGTCGCCCGGCCGGCCACCACGATCTTGCCATCGCTCTGACGCGCGATGCTGCGTCCCTCTTCGATCCCGCGGTCGAACCCCTGCAGGATCGCTCCGGCGGTTCCCCAGGACGGGTCGAGCGCCGGTATGTCCGCGGAGGTGTCGTTTTGCAAGACCGACGACGCGCCAATGGTCGCGGTGGCGGACGAACCGTTGTAGATGCCGCCGCCTTGCGTCGCGAAGTTGCCCTCGACAGTCGAACTGAGAACGCTGAGCGTGCCCCAATTGCGAATTCCGCCGCCGTCGCCAGGGACGGACCCGCCAGTGATCGTGGCGCCGCTCAGCGCGAGCGAGCCGCCGGGCAGCACCTCGAAGACGCGGTCCAGCCCGGCGGCGTTGATTGTCACCACATCGGCCCCGTCGCCAGCGATGGCCACGGTTCCGGTGATGTCGAGGTCGCCCGTGAGGCGGGCGTCCTCGCCGGCTCCGCTCCGGGTGAGCGTATACGCGCCGGGCCGGACGATCACGACCGATCCCGACACGAGGTTCGCTTCCTGCAGCGCGCCGCGTAGCGTGAAACCAGTTCCCGGCGACGCGTAGTCGGGCAGGCCGTTGCCGGGGTTCGAGTCGATCGAGTCGTCGGTCCGCTGCACCACGAACACGCCCTGTGTAATGGCCACCGAGAACGCGCTGGCGTAGGTGCGGGCCTCGGTCGCTTGTGCTGGGTGGCCAAGGCCTGCCGTGTCGGAAACGCTTTCGGCGACGATCTCGACGCGGTACACGCCGTTGTCCAGTGCGTTCCACACGTTATCGCCGGGGCCGACGATCGTGTAGGTCACATCGACCACGTTGGGGTTTCCGCCCACAAGCGTCGGGGCGGACGCGCTTTGAACCACCAGCGCCGGCCCATCGGCCCCGCGCCGCACGACGATGTCGTTCGTTCCCAGCGTGGCCGTGTTAATGGCCGTCTTGCCCGTGTAGCGAATGGTGACCGCGTGCGTCGCCGCCCCGCTGGTGGTGATGTTCGACGCCGACTGGACGACGGCTCGCGGAGCGAACGCTGAGTAATTCACTGCGCCGGCCGCATTGAGCCGCCCGCCGCTGGTCACCCGCACGCGGTCCTCGGGCGTGGCCAGCGGATCGACCGTATTGACAATCGCTGCCTTGATCTCCGCCGGCGTGAGGTCGGGCGTGTTCGCCAGCACCAGGGCGGCCACGCCCGAGACGAACGGCGCGGCCATGCTCGTGCCGTCGCGGTAGCCGTACTGATTCGCGGGCAGCGTGCTGAAGATGTCGTCGCCGGGGGCCGCCAGGTCGACAATGCCCGCCCCGTAGTTGCTAAAGGGCGTGATGCGGTCGTAAGGATCGCTGGCCGCCACGACGATGAGGTTGTCGAGCTCCCCGGCCAGATCGCGGGCCACAGTGGCGGGCACGAACGAGGCGTTGTTGAGATCGACGCCGTTGTTGAGGATGTCGCCGTTGCCGGCCGCGGCGACCACGAGGATGTTGGCGTTTCCCGCGGCCCGGATCGCCTCGTACAGGGCCGTCTTGTTGGCCTGGTCGACGCTCTGCCCGGCGATGGCCCAACTCGCGTTGATCACCCGCACGTTGATCGGCGTCACCGGATTGCCCGTGACAATGTTGACGCCCTGAGACAGGCCCGTGACGTAGGCGATCCCGGCGATCGCGTCGGCCACGTCGCCCCGAGCGTCAGGTCCCAAGACGCGAACGCTCATGAGCGATGTGGTCCAGTTGACTCCCGTGACGCCGACGCCGTTGTTGCCCCGCGCGCCGATGATGCCCGCCACATGCGTGCCGTGGCCGTTTTCATCGAGCGGGGCCCCATCCGTCGCGTAAAAGTCGTAGCCGTGCTGTAGCGTCGCGGGGTCGGTCCACACGTTGGCGGTCAGATCCTCGTGCGCGTAGTCCATGCCCGAGTCGAGCACGGCCACGACAGTACTCGCCGAGCCGGTGCGAACGCCGCCGCCGTCCCAAGCGTCCGGCGCGTCGATGTCGGAATCGCGCGGGGCGGGATTGCCGAACCCAGAGGTGCTCGTCACGTTGAGCCCGAACAACTGGCCGTTTTGGAACGACGTTTCGTTGGGGCTGAGCGCCGCGCCTTGGATAACTCCGTTGCGGCCGGCGTAGGCGATCGCCGCGTGGCCGTCGAGCGCCGCTTCGATCTGCGCGTCCGAGGCGCCTTCAATCTCCAAGAGCAACTGACCGGGCAGACCCAGTCCGCGGGCCACTTGGTAGCCGAAGCCGAGGTTCCCCAACACGGCGGCGGCGCCGGCGACGCCGCCAGCCTGGGTCGTCGCTTGGGGCGACAGCCGCACAATCCACTCGGTCGATTGCGGCGCGACTGTATGCGCTGCGGATTCGACGGCACTCACCGGCCAAGCGATAAGCGTCGGACCCATGAATGGCGCGACGGGCGGGGCGCCGTACCAACTCGCGCTTACCGCGTCGTACGCGCTCGAAGCCGAAAGCGTCAGCCGGGGCTCCAGCGTTTCAAATCCCAGGCGCGACGGCCGCAGCGCAAGACACCGTCCGCGGGAAATCAAATGCGCCTTGCGACGACCAGGATGCGACACAGCCATGCACGGAATCCATGAAGCCAGACGGAAAGTGCCAAGTCAGCAGCCTTAGAAGAACAGCGCCCTCCTGGCGCAGGGGTGCATTCTAAGTTGGGGGCTGGACGTTGCCCAGTAAATGGACCGATTTTGACATTTCTTTTCTGGCTTTGACGACAGGAGCACGTCCGCAGTTCCCCTCGGTGCTCAAATGCCGCCGAAGCCTGACAGGGTCGTTGTGGCGGGCAGAAATGGCCCAGTCGAGTTTGCGGGCGGCCTTCAGCCACGCTTATATTGGCCCTATTCGCTCTGGTCGCCCCCTCGTGCGGGAACACACTCCGTTTGCTATGGAATCCATGGCCCAGCCGCCGCTTGTGAACCCCCTCCAGGCCATTCTGGAGGATGTCGTGCGTCGGCGCGGCGCTGGCGAGCCGCTCCCCGACGAAGCGGTGCTCGCGGCGCACCCGTCCCAGGCCGACGAATTGCGAATTGGGCTCGCCCGGCTCGCGGAGGGTCCGGACTCCTCGCAACGCGGTCGGGACACGCAGCCCCCCTCAGACATCACCGACCGGCTGGTCGACACGATCGACCATGTCGGCTCCGGGTCGGGTGGCAGCGATGGTTCGGTGGACCTGTCGTGGATCGACGAGGCGGGCGGCGCCGAGGTCAAGCGATTCCGCAAAGTGCGCCCGCACGCTGCGGGCGGAGTCGGCGAGGTATGGGTCGCTCTCGACATGCAACTCCACCGAGAGGTGGCGCTCAAGGAACTCCAGCAACGCCATCATGGCGAAGCTGCCAAGCGCGATCGGTTCCTGGTCGAAGGGCATGTCACCGGCGTCCTCGAACATCCGGGGATCGTTCCCGTCTATGCCATGGGGCTCGATGCCGAGCGGCATCCTTACTATGCGATGCGGCTCATCCGGGGCGATAGCCTGCGACAAGCCATCAAGAAGTTCCATGGCGACAAGCACGTTGCTGATCGGTTTCGTCGGGGCGACTCCGATTTTCGTGATTTGCTGCGTCGCTTCTCCGATGTTTGCGTTACGGTCGCGTACGCCCACAGCCGGGGCGTACTTCACCGCGACTTGAAACCCGACAACGTGATGCTCGGCAAGTACGGCGAGACGTACGTCGTCGATTGGGGCATGGCTCGCATCGTCGGCGCACGAGCCGAGGACTTCTCGCTGGTTTCCGAGGATGTCGTGCGGCCAGCGCTTGCGAATGTCGAATCGGCGACGCGGTACGGCAGCGCCATGGGTACGCCGGGCTTCATGAGCCCCGAGCAAGCTGCAGGGCAGACCGATGACATCGGCGTGGCCACCGACGTCTACAGCTTGGGCGCCATTCTGTACTACATGCTCGCCAATCGCGCGCCCATTCTGGGCGATCGGCTCACCGAGTTCTTGCGTAAGGTAGCAGCCGGCGAGTTCCCGCCGCCGCAGGAGATCAACCCCGCGGCGCCGAACCAGCTGTGCGCGATCTGCGTCAAAGCGATGGCGACGCGGCCAGGCGATCGTTACACTTCGGCGCGTGCGCTGTCGGCCGACGTCGAGCGATGGCTGGCCGATGAGCCCGTCAGTGCGTGTCCGCCGACGGTCGTTGAACGATTCGCCCGCTGGGGCCGCAAGCATCGCACGGCCATGATTGCTGGTGGCGCTGCATTGGCGCTCATCGCGGTCGCGTCGACAATCGCGGCCCTGCTCGTCAATGAAGCCCGCGAGCGACAGCGCGAGCTGGCCGTTCAGAATCTCGCACTCGCCGATTCCGAGGCGGCCGCGCGACGCGACGCCGACGCGCGGTTTCGCAAAGCGCGCGAAACTGTCGACGTGTGGCTGTCGGGCTATAGCGACGCCTTGCAGAGCGTCCCGGTGGCCGGCGTGCAGGCCGTGCGCGCCCGCATGCTCGAACTTGCGGCGGAAGAGTACGAGGCCTTTGCCGCGGAGCGCTCGGATGATTCGTCGCTGAAGTTGGAGCAGGGGCGCACGTTGGTCCGGTTGGGCTCGATTTATCGCTTGCTCGGACGGCCGGAGGACGCATCCCAGAAGTTCGCCGCGGCACTGGACGTGCTCGAGCCGCTGCTCGCTGACGAACAGGTCGCCGACGAGGCGCTCCGCTCCTTGGCGCTCGGACGCGGCATGGTGGCGTTGCTTGAGGCCGACGGCGACGACGCCGGCGCCGCGGATACTGAGTTCCAAGCGGCCATTGACCAACTCGACGAGGCGGTGACCGGCAAGCCGGACGACGTCGAAATGCTGGCCGCGCTTGTCACCCTTTGGACCAATCGCGGCGGCGTGCTTGCGAAGACCGGGGATTTCACTCGCGCTGGCACGGCATTCGACCGGGCGCTCGTCTTGGCGCGGCGGCTGGTAGGGCTCGCTCCGGACGAGATGCCGCACCGCGCGGCATTGGCGGCCGCGGAGATTGGCGCAGGGCAGGTGGAACTGGAGCTTCGCGACGCGGCCACGGCATCGAAAAACTTCGAGTCGGCGGCAAACTACTTTATCGCCGCGACGCAACTGGCCGGCCGCAACGACGGAGACCTGCAGCTTGCCGTAACAGCGTACCTGCACTTGGCCTCGGCGCGCCGTCGGCTGGGCGACGTCGCGGGCGAGCAAGACGCTTACGCCCGAGCCATCGATGCGGCGACCAAGCTATGCCGACTGCAACCGGAGATCCCCGCCCATCGCGTGAATCTTGCAATGGCCCAAACCGACCTTGGGCAGTTGAGGCTTGAGCAGTATGACGCCGCCGGCGCGGAGGAGCCCCTGCGCGAGGCGGCCGAGTCGCTCACCGCCGTCGTCCGCGAGTATCCCGCGTCGCCGGAGTACCGATCTGTCCGCGGCGCGGCGCTCGACAACGCGGCTCAGGCCCTGCAAGCTCTCGGCCGTTGGGACGAAGCGTTGGCGTGCGTCGACATGGCGTGCACCGAGCTGCGCGGGCTCGCGACTGCGTTGCCCAACATGGCGCCTTACCAAGAGCGGCTGATCGTCGCCGAGTCGACCGCCGCGCAGATTCTCGCACAGTCCGGCCACACCGAGGAGTCGCTCGCCCGTTTCGCCGCGGTGGTGGACCTGCTCGACGCTCTCAATAAACTGCAACCAGCGACGCCGGCTCGGCGGCAGATCGAGGCGATGACGCTTACACGCTACGGAGACGCGACCGCGCTCAAGAACGCCGCCGCGGCCGCTGGGTTGTGGCGGCGTGCCGCGGAGGCGTGGAACGATGCCCTCAAAGCAACGCCCGACCCGCAGTTTGCCTGCGGGGCCGCTTGGTTCTTTGCGATGTGCCCCGACGACGAGCTCCGCGATCCCGAGCGCGCGTGCCATCTGGCGGCTCAGGCCCTCCGCGAGGCGCCAGCCAATCCTCGTTATCGGCTCACGCTCGCCGTCGCCCAGGCACTTGCCGGGCGCCACGCCGACAGCCTCGCGACGGCGGATCACGATTCCGCCCGCTCGGCAGCCATCGCACCGGCGTTCGGGTTCGCGCGGGCGATCGCTCTCGCCGATTCTAACATCGACGACGCCAACAAAGCTTGGACGACTGCCGATATGTGGCGGCAAGAGAATCTCCCCGGCCATTGGGAGCTCATCGCCCTGGAGGAGATGGCGGCCAAGCGGATGCCGAACGTGGAAAAAGGCTCGTCAAGCGACCCGGCGTCCCGTGGCCCAATCGAACGCGGCGCCCCTTCGCGCGTGCCTGGCCCTACCACGGCGAGGTCCGCCGACGGACCGGACGCCAAGTCGTCCGATCCCGCCACTCAGCCGCGGTCGCCGTGACAATGCTTAAGCGGCTGGATCGGTTATGCCGATGGTAGGGATTGTGCCGCGTTGTCATCGCGCTGCGCCAGCACCGCAGAGCGGTGACTGTGGGGGGAATTTCAGCGTGACGCCTTGCTCGTCCTTATTCTGCGCCTGTTCCGCGCGCGCCCGCGTCGCCGCGGCGGCATCACGCTATCGTTGCATGCAGTGGCGGGTAATTACGGTCCTTGCCGGCGCCTTGCTAGCGAGCACGGCGCCCGCGACTAGCCATGCCTCGCCCGCGACTGAAATTACCTGGGCGACGGATGCCGCCCTTCCCGCGCCCGTGACGCCAGCCGCGGACTCGGTCCTCTGGATGAGCGATTACCTCGCGGATCCCGCTCAGTTTCAGCAGCCCGTCGTGCCGCGGGTCGAAGCGCCGACCGCGACGCCCACGTCGGCCACGGCGCAGGCCGCCAGCCGCCGGTTCTGGACAAGCTTTGCTTCGGCGCCGCCGTCATTCGCCGCGGGCGAGACGCCGCCATTCTCCGCCAGCGTGGTCTCCGGCCAGGAGTCGGTTGTTCGCGCGTCGACCGACATGGGCGACCTGCTGGGCGGCTCGGCGGCGGTGCTCGACCTCGGCCTGCAACGCCGCAACCCCGTGGTGAACGACCCGCGCGTGCGCGGCAGCCAGGTTGGCGCGCTCGCCGCGTCCGGCTCGTACTGGGTCCCGGCGCGCATCGATCTCGACACGATGGTCAGCAAGATCGACTCCCGCCTTATCGATCACGCGACCGTCATCAGCGGCCCTTACTCCTCGCTGTACGGTCCCGGGCGCCAATTCGTTGATTTCGAATTGCTCCGTACGCCACGGTACGACGGCGGATTTCAGGCCTACGGATCGACAATCGCAGACTACCGCACCAACGGGGAGCAGTGGTATGGCCGTCAGTCCCTATGGGGCGGCAACGATGTGTGGGGCTTCCGAGCCGGCTACGGGCACCGCACCGGCAACGACTACGCCAGCGGCGACGGCCTGCTGATCCCGGCCAGCTATAAGTCGCGCGACATCGATCTCGCCCTCGGCGCCCAGGTGACGCCGGATAGCGCTTTCGAAGGACAGGCCCTCCGCCTCGACCAGACCGACGTCGAGCTCGCCGGACAGGCGTTCGACCTCGACTGGCTCGTCACCGATGGCTACGAGCTGGAGTACGCCATCGAGAACGCCTCCTGGGCCGACCGCGTGGTAGTGGACGCGTGGTACAACCAGACCCGTTTTGCAGGCAGCGCCCAGCGCCCCAGCAAACGTAAGCAGTTTCCTATCTACGATGTGCTCGGCTTCACCGGCTTCACCAACGTCGACAGCATGTCCACGGGCTACCGTCTGATCGCCCACTGGAACGGCGCCAATGGCGAAGCGCTCCGCGCGGGCGCCGACCTTCGCTATGTGAAACAACAACTCAACGAAATCACATCTGGCATCAACGAATTTCAGTGGATCGACCAGAATTCGCCGATCCCGAAATCCGATTGGGTGAACCCTGGCTTGTTTGTGGAAGTCGCCGCCCCGCTGTCCGACGCCGCCACACTGACGACCGGCGCGCGAGTCGACTACCTCGGCACGGCAGTGCTTGCCAGTCCCGCAGACCTCGAGGGCCTGGGCATAAATTCTGAGCTTTCATCGCTGCCAGCCGCCGATATCTGGGGCTCGGACGACCTCGACCAGAACGATATCCTCGCCCTCGGCTACATCTCACTCGACTTGGAGACGCCCGACGGATGGGGCGCAGGCGCGAGCGTCGGCTATTCGGAGCGCCCGCCCAACCTTACCGAGCGCTACGCCGTTGAAACGTTCATGTTCATGCTGCAGAACGGCTTGAACACCGTCACCGGCGACCCCGAGCTCGACAAAGAGCAGGCCATTCAGGCGGACCTCCGCGTGTCGCGCCGCATCGACGATTTCCGCATCCAGGGAACGATCTTCCATGCGTGGATCCACGACTACATTACGTATGAAGCGCTGCAGGCCGTCGCGGCGCCTCCGGCCGGCGACATCGAGCAGCTCAACCTGAAGTTCGTCAACACCGACCTGGCGACGCTGTGGGGCTGCGAAGCGCGGGCCGAGTATCAGTGGAACGATTGGCTCACGCCGTTCGCTACGGTGAAGTACGTCGAGGGACTCGATCGCTCTCGCAACGGCTCGTTCGACACGGTTCCGTCGGCTCCCGGCATGGCGAGCACGCGCACCGACGGAGCCGTTCGCGGCACGGGCAGCGCCACGGGCGTGGCGGCGGTGGATCACGAGCCGCTGCCGAATATTTTGCCGCTGGAATCGCGCCTGGGCCTGCGTTGGGAAGAGCGTCTCGCCGCGACGCGCTGGGGCGTGGAGGTTTACGCCCGCGTCGTCGACAGCCAGGCCCGCGTCGCCACGAGCCTGCTGGAGTCCCCGACGCCCGGCTTCACCGTGTGGGACCTCCGCGGGTTCATCCGCCCGAGCGAGCACCTCCAGATTTCCGCTGGCGTGGAGAACTTCACCGACAAGCAGTACTTCGAGCACCTCGACTACCGAACGCAGAACCCGCTCGCTCTGTCGACCTTCCGTCCCGGGATTGGCTTTTATCTCGGCTCAGAATTGAGCTACTGAGGCGCACTGGTCGCTTGTGGCGGCTCATACCGCCAATCGACGTGCCCGTCGTAGGCCATCGTTTCGTTGACGAGCTCGTAGAGGCCGGCGTCATAGGCCTTAAGCATTTCGCGCGTGGCGATGGGATGCGGCGCATCGTGCGGCGCGGCATCCTGCCCGAGAGCGTCGTAATAGGCCATCACGCCGTTCGCCCAGTAGTCGACAACGCTGTTGGCCGCGGCGGAGCCTTTCCATCGACCTGCTTCCGTGGCCGCAGCAAAAAGTGCGTCGAGCTTCTCGCCAAAACGTTCGTCGAGGCGCTGGACGCGCAGCTCGTACTGCTGAACGGCATTTCCGCGACGGTCCCAATTTGGATCAACGGGGCGACGGGCTGTGACGTGGTACACGGCCTTCGCCATGGCCCGAATGAGGTGGCTGCCGCCAACGCCGGGGGCGTTAGGCTCGGCGAGCACATTTTCTTGGCCGACGACCACCAACTTGATCTCCGGCGAATACTCGTACACGCGCGCGAGCAGATCAATTTCGCGATCTGCGCTCTTGAACTCCGGCAGATCGGGCAAGCCCTCGCCTTCGCCGAGCACGACGAGTTTGACGCCGTCGGCGATGAGCGCCTTCAAAATGTCGTGACGGTACGCAAACATCCTGCGAATCGTGTCGTTGGTCTTGAGTATCGCCTCGTAGCTCGCGTCGCGACCGACCACCGGAAACTCGCGAGCGTACGAGAACTTCGTGTAGTACGAATCAATCTTGAATTTCCGCGGCGGCGGGATGACCACCGGATGTTCTTGCATAAACTCGTATCGCCAATCCTGCTCGGGCTTCAAGTTGAATGCTTTTCGTGCCAGCTCGTATCCCACGGGATCGTATTGCTTAAGCTGCTCGCGATTGCCGATGGGCCCGTGGTTCCAGTTGTTCACGCGGTTGCAGTCGAAGTACGCCTGACCCACCTCGGCCCAATACTCCCCCGCGTTCGAGCCAGCATAGGCCAGCTTGTACAATCCCTTGTCGATCGCGTTTTCAAAGGCGGCCCGCTTCCGCTGCTGCCACGTCGGATCAATGGACTCCAGCGCGCCGTCGATCGTGTGGCAGAACTCGTGCACGCCGATGCTTTCGTCGTCGTAGCGATCGATCGGAAGGCTCAAGACATTCTCTTCGCCAAAGCTCGTCGGCCGCACGCCGGTGCCGCGTACGCGTTCGTTCTGGTAGGTGGGATTGGGGTTATTTTGGTACTCGGGCATGTCGCAGTAGAGTTGGTTCTTGCCGATGATGATGAGATACATCTCGCGATCGACCAGCGCCTGGTTTACGTCTGGTCGGCCCGCGAGCATGTGCTTCACGATCGACCGAGTGCGCTCCAGCGCCTCGTCCGCCACCTCGGCGGCGGCGACGATGGGCATGCCGTCGACCTCCAGATACTTCTTGTAGAATTCGCGGGCGGCGCCGCGATCGTTCTCGTCGACCATGGCGAAGAACGATTCGGGCGGCGTAGACACGGCTGCCTGCTCGCCCTCGTCCTGGCGGATCATCCGCACGCCGAAGACGGGGCCGATCTGCCGTTCAGGCTTTGCTTCGAAGCGGATCGTCACCTTCTTATTGCCGGCCACAAGTTCGCTGGGGAGCGGATACTCGACGTCAAAGAATCGCGGCGGGCTGCTGGGTTCGATTTCGACGTCGGCGAGCTGCTCGCCATCCGTAGAGATCGTGAATTCCGAACGTGTTCGTCGGCGCCAATCGCCGCTGTGGTATGTGACGCTCAACGCGAGCTTTGCCTGCGGGTCGACGGGCATATCGAGCGTGAACCATCCCTGGCCCGAACGACTCGCGCGACCCTCGACGCGCGTAGGCGTCATGTCCTCGCCCTGGTAGTTGTATTCGCGCTCGGGCTGCATTTCGCCGGGCTGGAAAAATCCGATGGTCGCCAGCTCGAGCCGACGCTGGCGGATTCGCTCGGCCGCCAACTCCGCGGACTTCTGCTGCCATTCGTCGGGCGTAAACAAATCGAAGTAGGTCGCGTAGCGCGTACGATGCAGCGCATAGAAGGGGGCGAAATCAACGTCGCGACTTCGGCCGACGCCATTGGTGCGGAAGCGTCCGGCATTGTCGGGATCCGGCTTGAGCCATTCTTCGACCGGCATTCCCGCAGCCAGTAGAGCAGGAGTCTCGCGGGAGGCGTCTCGCTCGCGACGCCGCCTTCCTGCCTGATCGCCCAAATCTCCGGCCAACGCGAGCGGACCCCACATAATGGCAACTCGACGGTCGTTGTCCGGCACCGATTCCAGGTGCAACTTCTTGGGAAGCTTCACGGTCACTTTGTCGCCGGCGCGCCATCGGCGTTTCACGTCGACAAAATTGCCCGGCTCGGGCAACTGGTCAATCGCCTCGCCATTGACCGCGACCCGGTAGCCTTCACCGGCCCAGGACGGTCGGCGCAGAGAGAGAGTGAACTCCTTCGCATTGTCGGGCGTCACCGTGATCGTGGCGTCTTCTCCCAACGGGAAATCCGTCTCGACTGCGACTTTCACGCCCGCGGCTTTCCAGTCGGCCGTCGACGGCGTGAAGATGGTCATCCACAGTTGATCGTCAGACGCGTAGTACACGCCGTCTCCGTGCAGCGCATGCGACTCCATGCCGCTGCCCACGCAGCAGGTGAAGTTGCGGAACATGTCCGCGTATTCGCGCTGCACGCCTTGACCCACTGGAACCATGTAGCACGTGCTGCCGTCGTTGGGATCTATCGACCCCAAAATGTGGTTGAACAAGGCCCGTTCCTGAAACTCGGCATATGCCGGATCGAGTTCAAGCGAGAACAACGTGCGCGTCATCTTGAGCATGTTGTAAACATTGCACGTCTCCGCGGTGCGACCGTATATGAAGTCGTTGAGCTTGTCGGGCTGGCCGAAGTATTCGTCTTTGCCATGCCCGCCGGTGGCAAAGCTGTGGTGGTGGGCGACGCGCTCCCAGAAGAACTTCGCTGCGGCAAAGTCGCGCTGGTCGCCGTGATAGATATACCGGTCGAGCGAGCCGATGAGCTTCGGCACTTGGGTGTTGCCGTGCTTTCCGGCAAGGTTGTCGTTGCCGTTTTGCAGCGGCTCGATAAATTCCGTGTGCTCGAACTTCTGTGACAGACGGAGCCATCGCTCGTCGCCGGTGTCGGCGTAGAGATCGACAAAGATCTCGTTCATGCCGCCGAACTCGGTGTTGAGCATCTGTTGGATATGCTCTTCGCTCAGCGGCCCGAGGATTGTCTCCGCCCACTCGGCGAATTTCACTTCCAACTCCAGCGCCGTCTCGTTTCCGGCAAAGCGATAGGCGTCGCGCAGCCCTGCATATGTCTTGTGCAACGTGTACCAGGGCGACCACATGCCGTTGAGGTCGAAGCCTCCGGAGCGGATCGTGCCTTGGGAGAGAAGCTTGAAGAGTTCCCGCCCATCCGCGAGGTCCTCACCTCGCGGCGGGGCGTCTCGCCGGGCAGCGCCTGGCCGTGTGCCCATCAACGCGCCGAGATAACCGTCGCCGTTTTTCTCCTGAACTTCCTTCATCTCGGCGACGATGGTATCGGCGCGATTCTTGAACTCTTCGTCCCCAGTCGCGGCATACATGAAGCTCACCGCCGAAAGGTAATGTCCGGCGATGTGGCCCGTGAGCTGCCGACCGTTAACATCGTCCCATCCGCCGTAGCCCTCGGCTTTGGGTTCAAGGCCCGCACGTACGCGGTAGCCGGCCATCATGCGATCCGGCTCAAGTTCCAGCAGGTACTTCGCGTCCAGATCTTGCGCTTGCTTCAACGGCCCCCCCGTCAGCCGTACATCAGAGAGCGGCAGAGGCGCGGCGGCATATTCGACGGCTTTCTTGATGGGCTCGCCACTGGTGAGGGGCGTCCACGCCATGGCGGCGATCGCAAAGATCGCGAGTTGTAAACTTCGGCACGACGCCAGCGGACGAGAAGTCATTCGACGACCTTTCGAGCATAGATTTATTCCGCCTCGCGAATCCACACCGTCGAGCGTTGCTCCCCGCGACGTCGACCACGCCGGTCGCCGTCGCTTTCGGCGTCCCGCGGCTGCGCCCGATTGTTGCGTGCGAAGTTCGGAATGGCGGTGACGTCGACGCCGTTGTCGAACTTGGTCTTGATCACCATCACGCCCTCAAGCAACTCCGGCATCCATTCGGTCTGCAACTCCGCACCCTTGGGCAAGGCTCCGTCGAGCGGCTGGTCCACGCTCTCGACATTATAAATCAGCGGTCCGTACCGCAGTGCGACCAAGCCCCGCGTCGCAGCAATCTTTTCGCTCGCATGGACGCGCTGCGGCGTCATCGGCAATTCAAGCTCGATCTTGTCCCCCGCCTTCCACTCACGCTCGATCGCAATGTAACCCCGCTTAATCTGTGGTTTCACCTCGTCGCCGTTGACCGTGAGTCGGACCACGCCGTCCGCTTCGGGGGCGCCTTGATACAACTCGCTCACATCTCGATTCGGCGCACGCAGCAGGACCGCAAACGGTTTGGGCGTGGTCGGGTTTACGGAAATTGCCACCTTGCCGTCCCAGGGATAGTTCGTTTCCTGGACCAGCGTGACATCGGTCCCCGCGATGCCGGGCACGGAAACCTCGCTGCCAATGTAGAGATTCACATACACAGCGTTCTCGCCGGTGGCGTACATCCACGTGGGGAGCATCATGAGCACCCTTGGAATGTTTCCCACGCAGCAGGGACAGACATGCCAGTCGTACCGCGGCCCGGCGGAATCGAGCGGGTTCTGGTAGTAAAAATTCTTACCCTGCAAATCGACGCTGCCCAGGATCGCGTTGTAGATGGTCTCCTCGAAAAGATCCGCGTACTTGGCGTCGCGATGAATGAGGTTGAATTTGTGCTGGAAGTAAAGCTCCCCGCAGCTCGAGCACGATTCGCAGTACGCGTTGTTGCGAAGCGAATAATCTGGGCCGAAGCCCTCGGAGGTTTCTCCGCTGCCAATTCCGCCCGTCACGTAGTACTTCTTGTTGACGATGTTGTCCCACAGCGACTCGATTGCACTCATGTAGTCGGGGTCGCCAGTTTCCAGGGCGACGTCGGCCATGCCGGAATACGAGTATGCGGCCCGCACGGCATGCCCCACGGCTTCGTACTGCTCGGTGACCGGAACGTGGCTCTGGTCGTACTCGCTGCCGTCGCGGCGCGAGTCGAGCAAGAACTTTGCCAGCGCGATGTACTTGTCACCCTTGCCATCGCCGTCTTCGACATTGACAAACCGGCCAAATCTCGCGAGGGCCTGCTCCATCTCCTGGTGACCGTCGTACCAGGTGCGCTTCGGCGCGGGCCCAAGATTCTCGCACCAGCAATCGGCCAGCTTCTTGGCCGCATCGTAGAGCCGCGCGTCCTTCCGGTCGGTCATGAGGTAATGAGCGATGGCAGATTCCAGGAAATATCCCGCGACATATCCCTCGTGATCGCCGCGCAACGTCCAGCGGGGATTTCCGCTGAGCGTGAATGCCGTCTGCATGTAGCCATCGGGTTCCTGCGCCGCGAGGATCTTGGGAATCCAGTCCTCGAGCTTGGCCCGCATCGCGGCTTGGGCGGCGAGGATCTCGGCGTCCCCCTGCGCGTCGATCATGAGCGCCAAGCACATCGACTCGACAGTGTTATGCACCCAGGCATTGGAAAACACGTACCCACGGTGAGGCTCCGCAGATTCGCCGGCGAGCTTTTTGGCGGCCTCCTCAAAGTTACTGATGCCGCCCTCGCGCAGCCGCGCATCCGACATGCGCTCGTAGCAGTGCGGGATCCAGTTCACGATCAGCGCCTTGACTCGCTGCTTCCATAGCGGGCTCGTGATGCGATACCGCGCTGTCTGAACCGGACGCAACGAGTCACCTTGCGGGGCGGCAACGGCTTTGACTTTCAAATTCGCCGCGGCAGACAAGTCGCCGTCGTGGGCGGTAAACGCGAGCGTGTACTCACCAGGGACGCTGAACGACGCCGTCGTGTCCGCGACCGTTGCATCGGCGAACGTGACTTCACCCGGCCCTGACTCCTTTCGCCACTCGACTGCCGTCGTGTCTTCGCTCAGCGTTTGGACCGCTCCGCGGAGATAGGTTTTACCGCCGACCACGACCACACGATCAATTCCCGCATTGACGCGTGGCGGAAACTTGGGCGAGGCGCCGCTGTCGTAGACCCTCCATTCCAATACGCCCGTGGAGAACTCTTCGTCGCCGTCGATCTCCAGCCGCAGGCGTTTTGTTTTCACCTCGTCGAACATCGTCTCGTTGAATCGGTCCCTTTCTACGCCCAATCCCTTCGCATTGCCGACGGCGACAAAAGCTTTGCCATTCCAGGCGAGAAGTCGGCACGCCGCCGGCGCATGTACGCCTTGCCGATCATCCCACCAGTACACCTCGATGCGATTGGAAGCGATCTCTAAAGGCCACTCGTACTCGACCCATTGAGTGCCCTGCCGCGGCCAGTTGCCGTACGACCGACGCCCATTGTCTCGCGAGCTGCGCGGCGTGGCGCCGTCGTTAAGCGCATCGACGGTCGTATCGCCAGAGGTATTCGAACTGGAGGCCTTGGCGACGGACGCCAGATTGACGTCGGCTGCTCGGCCACAGGAAGTGTTGAAGCCGGCGAAGAGGCCGCCCGCCGCCAAAATCGCGGCGTACACCCAGTTGCGCGCGCCAATCCTTCGGTAGCTCATCCAACGCCCCCGTCAAGAATGTTCATCGCCGGAGTCGGCGAGCCTTAGATCTCCCGCCCGTTGCCCCCAAACGTCGTAGCATTCCGCTGGAAGAATAGGTGCCCAAGTGCGCCGGGTCAATTACGCGGTCGCCGCATGGGAAACGGGAGCACCGCTTTGAGATCCGATGCGCGTTGGTGCGTGCTCGCATTGGGAGGCCTTCGCATGGACCCCGCGCTGCCCTTACCTCAACTTCAGCGACGCCTCGTCCCCGACGGGAACGCTTCGATCGGCGTCATTTTTCTTCGGGACAAGTTCAAACTCCGCCGAAAGCTCGGCCGTCGAGTCGCCTCCCACCCAAACGGTGAATCGACCGGGCTCAAGCTTGCGCTTCCCTTGTGCGTCAACGTACGAAAGTTCCTCCGTAGGCAACGCAAATTCCACGACTTTCGATTGTCCAGGCTTAAGAGTTACGCGACGAAAAGCCTTCAGCTCTCTCACCGGGCGAACAGTCGAAGCCACCAGATCGCGCACATAAAGCTGCACTGTTTCAACGCCGGTGCGGTCGCCGGTGTTCGTTACTTGTGCGCGCACGACTTGAATCTGTCCGGGCCGAAGTTTCTCCGTGCCAACTTCAATATCGTCGTACGCGAACGTCGTGTAGGACAGGCCAAAGCCGAAGGGAAACAGCGGAAACGGATCGCTATCGACGTAGTTCGAGCGGTAGCGGAACGGCTCCGGCAAATCGGCGCCGCCCGTCTCGATCCATGGCTGGAAGTCGGGCGGGCTGGGCCGGCCCGTGTTCGGATGGGCGTAGTACAGCGGGATCTGACCGACCGATTTCGGGAACGTCACCGGCAGTTTGCCAGAGGGCGCCGCGACCCCCAACAAAATATCGACGATCGCCGGGCCGCCCATCGTGCCGGGGTGCCAGGCGTACAGCACTGCGTCGGCCAGGTCGCACTCGTCGCCAATGGTGAGCGGCCGGCCGGCCAAGACGACCATCACGACGGGCGTGCCGACCTCGGCCACTCTGCGCACCAATTCGCACTGGGCGCCGGGAAGGCCGATCTCCGCACGCGAACGCGCCTCGCCGCTGAGCGTGGCATCCTCGCCCACGAAAAGCAGTACGACGTCGGACTCTTTCGCGAGCTCCACCGCCTTAGCGATTCCGCTGGCGTCGTCCGAAAGATCGTGCCCTGCGCCCGCAGCGTAATCGATCTCCGCGCCATCGCCGAAGGCGTCGCGGAGCGCTTCCAGCGGCGTGATCACGTCGTCGGCGAGACCGTCGAGCGTCCAGCAGCCCATCTGCGTTTGCGGCGCGTCGGCCAGCGGGCCGATCACGGCGATGCGCTCGAGCGTCTCGCGCTTGAGCGGCAACGTCTCCGCATCATTCTTCAGCAGCACCAGGCTCTCGCGAGCGAGCTTTCTCGAAACCTCCAGACTTCGGGGGCTCATGAGCGGTGGACTCGCATGGGGCGCATCAGGCGGCGGCGCGAGGGCAAGCTTGACGCGCAAAATCCGCCGCACGGCAACATTGATCGCCGCTTCCGAAACCTCGCCTTGCTTAACCAGCTTAGGAAGATTGTCGCGAAACGTGGTGCTTACCATTTCCATGTCCAAGCTTGCATTAACCGACTGCGACGCGGCCTGTGCTGCATCGGCGCTGAATCCGTGCTCGATCATTTCGAGAACTGAGCTCCAGTCACTCACGACGAGCCCATCGAACTTCCACTCGTTCCGCAGCACGTCGCGCAGCAGGTATTCGTTCGCCGTGCCGGGGACGCCGTTGACTTCGCTAAACGTGGTCATCAGCGATAGCGCCCCCGCGTCGATCGCCGCGTGAAACGGCGGCAGATAGACATTGTGCAGGTCGGCGAGCGACAACGACGCCCGGTTATAATCGCGCCCGCCTTCGCTCAGGCCGTAGGCGGCGAAATGCTTGGGGCAGGCCACGAGTCCGCCGATGCGGCCATTCTGCTCCTGCTGAAATCCGCGCACCATGGCTGCCGCCAGCGCGCTGCAGAGGACGGGGTCTTCTCCCAAACTCTCGGCAATGCGACCCCAGCGCGGATCGCGGCCGATATCCACCATCGGTGCGAAGGTCCAATTGATGCCCGCGGTTTCGGCTTCATTCGCAGCAATTGTCGCGGCGCGCTCCACCAAGTCGGCGTTCCAACTCGCTGCCTGAGCGACCGGAATCGGGAAAATCGTGCGAAATCCATGAATCACGTCGCGCCCCACCAGCAGCGGAATCCCGGCGGGGCTTTCCTCGCGGGCGATCCGCTGAATCTCGTCGATGAACTCTCGAGTCGAGCCGTTCAGAACCGAACCAACTTCCCCCGCGCGAAGGGCCGCGGCCAGCGCCGGGGACACCTTGTTGTCCTCGGTGAAAACCTGAGACATCTGACCGATTTTCTCGGCGAGCGTCATCGATGCAATCAGTTCGTCGATGGCTTCATCGCCAGTGCCCTTGATCCCATCGAATCGCGGCCGATCGGGATCGTTCGGGGGTGCTGCGGCCTCGGGAGAAGCTTGGGTCTCGGTCGAGTCCGACTCCTGCTGAGTTGGTTCGGTAGCCACGGGCCCTGTGGCAGTCGGACCGATTGCCGCTGGCTCCTCGGCGCGCGCCGTCGAACACCAAAAGCCGAGGACGATGGCAGCTGCGAGCGCAACTGAATGGGTTGCGACCCCGCAAGCAGTCTGCGCAGCGTGGGAATTCTGCAGTATTCGAATTTGAGAAGGCATCGATTTTCTGGGTGGGGAGGTTCTACTAGCAGTAGGCCCGAGGCCAATTTCGGGTCGATTGATCCCGAGAAAAAGGGAAAGCCCTGCGGTGTTAGGGCAATTTGCGTTCCCAGCGGAGGGCGTCCGATTGATTGCCCTCCGCCTACGAGTATACTGAACTGAAAGCGTTGTCAGTGCCTTTTTTGCCGAGACTTTTGGAGATTGGTCATGCCGGTTTCCATTCAGGACGTCGCCGATAAGGCCAATGTCTCGATTAGCACTGTCTCGCGGGTGCTCAATCGCCGCAATATCGTCAACGCAGCGACGCGCAAACGTGTCGAATCGGCGATCAGCGAGCTTGGCTACCGGCCCAACGTCTTCGCCCGAGCGCTGATGCTCCGTCGGAGCCACATCTTAGGGCTCGTGCTGCCGGACTTGCACGGCGAGTTCTATTCCGAAATCATCCGCGGGGCAAACCTGCGGGCTCGCGAGTTAGGCTACAAACTCATGATTTCGTCGGCGGCGCCTAAAGACGATGGGAGCGACCTTGTGGCCACCGTTTCCGACCATGGACTCGTGGACGGGCTCGCTGTGATGATTTCGGAGATCAACACCCGCATCCGCGACTCGTTGAAATCGATCAAGATTCCGTTGGTGATTCTGGATGGCGACGTCGTCGGTGTGAAGCACGATAGCGTGGTAATCGACCAGCGGAGCGGCGCCTTGGCCGTGCTCCGGCATCTGGTCGAGAATTGCAGCGCCCGCCGAATCGTTTTCGTCGGCGGTCCGGTGACGAATATCGATACCATCGCACGGCTCGGAGCATTTCAGGAGGTTGCGACGGATCTGGGCGTTAAGGACGCGGCCGAGGATGTCCACCACCTGGACTATGAGTACGAGACGGCGTTCGAGTTGGGCGTGAAAAAGGTGCGCGACTGGGCCAAGCGACGCGCGGCAGTCTTCGCCGCCAACGATGAAATGGCCGCGGGAATTATCGATGCGGCATTGGCTGCCGGACTTGCCGTGCCCGAGGATTTGGCCGTTGTGGGCTTTGATGACACGCGGATTGCCTCCATGACCCGCCCGCGCCTGACGACCGTCCATGTGCCGATGGCCAGCATGGGCCAGGCGGCGATTGACCTTCTCTGCCAGCGTTTCGACGACCCCCAACGACCGTCGACCAAGCTCGTTCTGGCGTCTGAATTAGTTGTCCGCGAGTCGTGCGGCGCCAAAATGAACGCAGTGGTCCGCCGTACTGGCGGCGCGGCGGGATAACTCGCCATGCGCCCCCTTCCAGCGAGTCTGAAATTCGCTGCATCGAGCCGTGGGCGCAGCGCCGAGAAATGGCAGTTTGATATGAAACCTTGTGGACAACCAACGCGCCGGATCGTCGGACTCTGCGTCGCACTAGCGACGTGGTTGTACGGCGGCCTGATAACAGATCGCACCGCGATTGCGCGCGATATGGCAGTCACGTCGCTTTTCAATGGGGAACGAACCGGGCAGCTTGGCGCCCCGCAGTTTCTCAACAACTGGGGCGGGCCATTTTCTTCGGGCAACACGGCGGGCGTCTTTCGCGACGCAACGGTCGCGCACAGCGGTACGGCCTCGGTCCGAGTGAATCTGGGCACAATTTCGCCCGGCAATTTTGGTTTTATTCAGTCATTTACGAGCCAGCCTGCCTTGCAAAACACGAGGCAAACGCGCGATCTGACGCGGTACGAGGGCTTCGAAGGTTACGTTCGCAACGACACCGGCAGCGCCTTGAATTTGCGCTACGAGATCAAGGACTATCGCGACAACGGCGCTCACCAGGCGTCGTACACCTTTTCCGTTCCGGCCGGTGCTGGATGGACGAAAGTCACCGCCCCGTTGAATACCCAGGCTCCAGGCTGGACGATTGTCGGAACACCTGACATTTCACGGACTTACGTGACGAGTTTTGTCGTCTCGCCGCAGGCAGGAGGCGCCTCGGGCTCGATCTTTTTGGACGATTTCACCCTACGTGAATCAGGCCCTGTCATCGACACGCAGTTGGAGTCGGTGGCAACTCTGGCGGAACGGCTCGCGGAGCGACAATTCAGCGGCCTTTGGAGCGCACGCAACCGCACCACGGGGTTGATTTACAACTCCTCGGACAATGCCAACCTCGCGGCGATGAACACGACAGGAGGCGTTTTGTGGATGCTCCCCGCCGCCGTCGACCGCGGCTGGGTGTCGCCAGCCGAAGCCAACGCCTTTGCAAGTCAGGTCGTCGCATCGCTCA
>JANOIK010001153.1:0-1798 GCA_031407585.1 Planctomycetota bacterium
TCCCTACGAGTTCCAAGGCATCATTAACAACGTGATCCCCAACTCGCACACGAACCACCAGTCGATCATCGAATTCAAAGACCGCTGGTTCTTCTTCTACCACAACGCCGCCCGCGAAGGCGGCGAAGACAAACGCCGCAGTGTGTGCCTGGAAGAGATGTTCTACGAACCCGACGGCAAGATCCGCCCGATCACGCAGGACCCGAAGGGCGTGAGCGAGCCCGTCAAATAAAAGCCAACGGCTCGGCCGGCGGACTCCGCACGGAATTTCTGCACATCAACTGCAGTCGGCCGTTCAAGCCGTCGCGGCGAAGCGTCGCCGCCGCAGCAGCACGCCCAGCGCGGCGCCAGCCAGCGCCGCCGTGCCCGGCTCGGGCACGTTGCTCGGCTCCGCGTACAAGAAATCGTCCATCGCTACAACGTCGTCGTTCTGATTGCCCAGCGTCCCGTTGGCCGAGATCGTGTTAAGCCCGGCCGTCAGCCGCACGCGGAAAATTCTTTCGCCCGCGCCCGCCACGGCGCCCAAAAAACTCAACCCCTGGTTCCCGCCCACCAGCACGTCGCGCGTGTAGATCAGCGAATTCGTCGAGTCGAAAAACTCCATCTTCGTCGCCGCCGCCACCTCGACGTCCACAAACACGGCCCCAAACGCACTCGTCGTCGACGCGATGTTCGTCCCCGGCTGAAAGAATCGGACTTCGGTCACATTGCTGTTCAATGCCGTAAAGATGCGCTGCTGGCTGAACGCCTGGAAGTCGCTCGGAAAACCCAAGAGCGGCGTCGTCGGCCCGCCCGCGTTGGCGCTCACCAAAAACCCCGTTCCGCCCGTGCTGAACACCGCGCCGCGAGGCGAGTTCACGTTGAAGAAGTTCGCCGGGAACGCGTTGGTATCCGCCACCGCATCCGGCACGCCGTCCCAATTGATCTCGCGCCGCACCCCGCCGAACGACCCATTGGCGCCCGCGACGGCCCCGCCGCCGACCGCCGCGCGAAACGCATCTCGCGCCGGCGTGATCGCCGCCGGATTACCGCCCGTCGATTCAAACGTCGTGAACACGGCCCGGCTCTCGCCCGCCATGACCGCCACCACCAGCAGCGCGAGCATAACCCGACGACCGACGACAACGAAACTGTGCGGCAACATGGTAAGTGTCCTCATGAGTTCTCTTCCGGACTGGGGAGCCAAGAGCGCGTTAAAACGCCCACATGGTACACCACGGGCCAACTTTCACAAATCGTCGCCCTACCGTTGCCGAGTTTCTCCGAAACTCGGACCTGACGATTCGCAAGCCAACGGGAGTTCGCACACCCTCGTCCGCTACAATCGGCGTGAGCCATCCGGCAATCCTCCGACCCGCGCTCGAAACTCCAACCCGCAACTGGTAGGGTGAGTATCCACCCACCGCTAGCAACCCCGCTCAGCGACGTTCTCGCAAACTTATCCTCATGAAACCTTCACATCTCGTCGCGTGCGCTCTGATCGCCGTCACCAACTCACTCGCCCCGCGCGCCCTCGGCCAGGCGCCCCCGCCCTCGCACATCGAGGACTTCACCGTCGCCACGCGCGCCGCACGCGAAGCCAACGCCCACGCCGAACCCCTCGCCACCGGCCCGTTCGCACCCACTTGGAACTCACTCCGCGCGTACGAGACCCCCGAGTGGTTCCGCAACGCCAAGTTCGGCATCTGGGCCCACTGGAGCCCCCAGGGCCAGCCCGAGATGAGCGACTGGTACGCCCGCTTCCTCTACATGCCCACCGGCCGCCCCGCCTGGGCGAAGGACATCTACCACTTCCACA
>JANOIK010001158.1:0-1581 GCA_031407585.1 Planctomycetota bacterium
GTCGAGGTCCGCGGGCGCTTCGGCGGCATCGCCGGGAGCGTCTGCGGGCGCAACGTCGGTCGCGGGCGCATCGGTCGGCTGCGCGGCGCCGCCAAACGGGTCGCCGGCGCCGAATGGATCTTCCTGCGCGTCGTCAGCGGCTGGCGTCGCGTCGACCGCCGGAACGTCGGCTGGCGGAGCATCGGCCGGAGGAGTTTCGGTTTCGGTCGCGGGGGCAGGTTCCGCGGCAGGTTCAACGGCGGGCTCAGTTGCGGGACCTGGCGTGGCGTCCGCTGGTCCCAGGTCGAACGCGTCGGCAGCCGGAGTTTCGGCGGCGGGTGGTTCGACGGCTGGCGTCACTTCGGTCGCCGCCGCATCAACTGGGGTCGCCGCGGGGTCCAAGATCTCGGCGGGCGTTTCGACGGCGGGTTCCGCGAGGGTTGATTCTTCAATCGCGGGTTCGGCTGCCGGTTCAGCTGTCGGTTCGGCTGCGGGCTCGGCGCCGAACGGGTCGGTCAAGTCGGCCGCTTCGGCGGGGACCGGCTCGGCCTCGACAGGCGGCTCCACTGTGAACGCTTCGGCGGCTGGCTCGGCGGGCGCCGCGGGGGGTTCTTCGACGATCATCGGCTGCGGCGTGGCGAAGTCTGCGGCTGGGTCGGCGACCGCGGGCAGATCCGCTGGCGCCGCCGGGGCGCCGCCCGGCGATGCGGCCGGCGCCAGCTGGTCCAGCTCAACGGGCGTTTCTTGCCGCAGCACTTCGGTTTCGCGGCGCTGCATCTGTTCGTACCGCGCTTGCGAGAGCATGCGGTCATTCTCGGCCCGCAGGAGCCGACCCTCGCGGCGATAATGTTCCAGACGCTGGCGGTCGGGGCCCTGCACGCGGGTGAGCGCTCGGCCGACGAAGCCTGCCGCGCCCGGATCGCTCGCTTCGAACTGAGCGCCGAGGATCATGTCCATCTCGGCCTCGTTGGAACGGTCGGTGCGCAATCGGGCCATCGCGCGGAAGTAGAACGCGCGCGGGTCGGTGGAGCCGGAATCGATCACTTCCGAGAAGAGCCGGTCGGCCTCGAACGTCTGTCCGGCGAAGTAGGCGTGGACTCCTCGGCCATATACGGCGTTCAATTCGGGCGGGCCTTGGGCGCGGGCCGGGGCGCACCATGCGACGGCGGCCAGCAGCAGTAGACCTGCCAGAAGTATCGGCGCGGTTGTGCGGGGGAGACGGAGTTGGAAAGTCATCGGTAGCGCTCCAGGATCGGCCGAAGGAATCGGCCCAGGCGGTTTATGCGGCTTCTAGCATCTTAACCCAGGGACGGCGCGGCGACCAATGACGCGGCGGCTTGGGCCGGCGCCGGGGGCGTCCTCGGTGCGTGAAACGCATTTCCTCCCCGCAGGGCGTCGATCTCTTTCTTTGTCTTTTCAAAGTCGGGCCGCTCGACCTCGGGGACCTTATCGATCGCGATGCCGCGAGCCTCGGCCTCCTTCCACGCTTCGAGCGCGCCGACCTCGTCGCCGACGCCAAGCAGCGCGGCGCTGAGATGGAAGTACTTGCTGGCCGTGGCGTTGACCTTCACGGCGGCCTGCAAGTCCTCGACGGCCAAGGGG
>JANOIK010001164.1:0-2464 GCA_031407585.1 Planctomycetota bacterium
TGGTTGCTGCTCGCGGCCGCGCCGGCCTACGCGCAGTTCGAGGACGAAGACCTGGGCGGGCCGCTCGATGCCCCGGCGGCGGCCGAGGATGGCCCGGCGCCGGTCGAAGACGCCGCCAGCGCCGCGGCGCTCACCGATTTCGGAGCCCGCGACGCCGTCGTCGGGGCCGTGCTCGATCTGCCGCGTGAGACGCCCGCACAGAAGCTCAGAGCCATCCTGGCGCTGCTCGATCTTCGCCGCGCCGACGTCGCGGCGCAGCTCGTTCCCGACTTGCTCGCCGCCGAACTGAGCGACGCCGACCGTGCCGCGCTTGTCCGCGAGTTCGGCCCCGCGCGGTTCATACAGCTCATACGCGCCGACGCCCCGGCGACCGCGCCGCCTGCGGCGCCGGAATCCGAATCACCCGCCGCTGAGCCCGAAACGCCGGCGGCGTCGGCCGATGACGCCGAGCCGACTCGCTCTCTGACCGGCCTCCGCCAGTTCGCGCAGGCCTGTCTCGACGCGGCCTCCGCCGAATCCCAGGACCCGGCCCGCATCGCGGCGCTCATCGCACAGCTCGACGCCCCCGCCGATCAGGATCGCTACGCCGCTCGCGTCGATCTTCGCGCAACCGGCGATGCCGGAATTATCGCCGCGATGCACGCGCTCGCCACCGCGACCACGATCGAGTCGCGCGGCCATGTCATGGAAGCCCTCGCCGAAATGCGGCCCGCGGTCGACCAGCCGCTGATCGCGGTGCTGGCCGAAGGGCAGGGACAGATTCGGGCTGATGCGGCGGCGCTTGCGGGGCGGTTGCGGATTCGTGCGGCGCTGCCTTGGCTGACGACGCTGGCGGTTTCTACGGGGGATCCTGGCGCTGCCCGGGCCGCTGAAGCGGCCCTCGCCGGGGTTGGATTGGCGACGCCGACATCCGCGGATGCACAGGTTTTGCTTACCCAGCAGATTGCGGCGCTGGAGTCGTTGCCGTTGGATGCGGCGGCGCAAGAGATTGTCGAGCTGCGCGATTCGTGGTGGTTCTGGGACGCCGCGGCCAACCAGCTCGCCGTTGGGGAGTTTCCGCCCCGGCAGCTTCGCACGCTTGCCCGCGCGCGGCTTTCCAAAGGCTTGATCGAGGCCGGATCCGCGATCGACCCCGCGGCGCGGCGCCTGTATGTCATCGATGCCCTTGAGGAAGCGGAGCTGCTCGGCCGCGAGCCCTCGGCCGACGTCGCGCAGCAGTTCACGGCGATGTCGCCCCACGAGCTCAGCACCGCGCTCGCCGACGCCGTGAAGCGTGCACGGTTCATCGCCGCCGCGCAAATCGCGGGGATCATCGCTGCCCGCAACGACGCCTCCGTGCTGGCGACGCCCGACGGCCGCCCCTCGCCGCTGGCCGACGCGCTCAAGAGCCCCGACCGCGACCTTCGCTTCGCCGCCCTCGCCGCGGTGATGCAACTCAATCCGCAACACTCTTTCCCCGGCGCCAGCTACGTGCCTAAGGCCCTGTGGTACTTCGCCGCCGGCGCCGGCGACCCAGCGGCCGTCGTCGCCGCGCCCGTGTTCCACCAGGCGAGCGACTGGGCCGGCCAGCTTCGCGGCCTCGGCTACGAAGCCATGCCTGCCGCGCGAGGCCAATCCGCCATCATGGCGGCGGTCGACCCCGCCGTCGCTCCGCGACTCGCTGTGATCGTGCTCGACAGCGACATCAGCTATCCGGTCGTGCGCGAAGTCGTGTACCAGCTCCACTCGGCCGACCGCACCGCCGGCGTTCCCATTCTGATCGCCGCCAGCGCCGAGCATTTCGCCGCCGCTCAACACATCGCCGCCCACGATCCGCTGATCCTTGCCGCGCCACGTCCGACAGACGACGCGGGGCTCGCCGAGCTGGTCACTCGCGCCCTGACGCTCGCCAATCCGCCGCTGGCCGACGCGCCGCGCCGCGCCGAGCAATCAGCTCAAGCGCTCGACTGGCTGGCCAAGTTGCTCGCCGAAGATGCCCCTTACGACGAACTCCGCCGCGACGGCCTGCTCGTCAACCGCACGCTGTTCGTCCCGCAGCTCGCCGCCTCGTCGATCCGCGTGCTCGAGGCCCTCGGCTCGGCCGAGAGCCAAACGGCGCTCGTCGACTACGCCAGCGCGCTCTCGCTGCCGATCCAGTCGCGCCAAGCCGCGACCGACGCACTCGCCGCCAGCTTTCAGCGCTTCGGCATCCAACTCACCACCGATCAGATCCTCGAACAGTACACCCGCTACAACGCCAGCGAAACGGCCGACGCCGACACGCAAGCCGTCCTTGGTCGCATCCTCGACATGCTCGAAAAAAAGAAGTGATCCACCCGTCCGCCCCACCACGAACAACCACCCCTAGCCCCCGGCGCAAGCCGGGGGTTTCGGCACGCCAAGCACCGCTTCAAACCCAACCCCCGCCTTGCGCCGGGGGCTAATTCCCATTCGAATTGTTGGCAAAAGCCCTCCGCGTTTTTTT
>JANOIK010001172.1:0-3156 GCA_031407585.1 Planctomycetota bacterium
GAATCAGGCGTGAATGGGAAGCTGCGGTGAAAACAAATGGCTTCATCTGCGAGGACGATTGCTGGCTCATCAACAAAGAAATGCCAGAGCGACATTGCTGCCACGAACGCGAACAATCCCCCTATGCCGCCAAATGCCAAAAGGAAAAACCACCCGCCAGTATCCACGTTTAAGGCAAACATCCACGCTCGCCGTCCTTGCGTTTCATTGGGCTCGGAGAAGGCCAAGAAAAAACAAAGCGCCGCAATTGCTCCAAACACAATGACGCGGATGGCACTTCCGCCTACAGAATATTTGAGATGTGTGCGTCTCACATGTGCAACATTTTGCCATACGCGCCGAGCACGCTCTCGTGCATCATCTCGCTCAGCGTCGGATGCGGGAAGACGGTGTGCATGAAGTCGGCTTCGACCAGCTCGGCGGTCTTGCCGATGGTGTAGCCCTGGATCAGTTCGGTCACTTCCGCGCCGACCATGTGCGCCCCCAGCAATTCGCCGGTCTTGGCGTCGAACACGGTCTTGATGAAGCCCTCCGCCTCGCCCAGCGCGATGGCTTTGCCGTTGCCGATGAAGGGGAAGTTGCCGACCTTGACGTCATGGCCTGCTTCCTTGGCTTTGGCTTCGGTCAGGCCGACCGAGGCGATTTGTGGGTGGCAATAGGTGCAGCCGGGGATGTTGAGCGGGTCCATCGCGTGCGGGTGGCCGCCTGCAATGGCTTCGGCGGCGATCACGCCCTCATGGCTTGCCTTGTGCGCGAGCCAGGGCGGCGCGGTAATGTCGCCGATTGCCCAGAGGCCGGGGACATTGGTGCGGCACATCGGGTCGGTTTTGAGGAAGCCGCGGTCCATCTCGACGCCCAGCGCCTCCAGCCCGATATTTTCGGTATTGGGGACAATGCCAATCGCGACGATGCAGTGGGTGAATTCGCTTGCAACGACTTTGCCGTCCTTGCCCTTGATCGATGCGGAGACGCCTGTGACGGTCGCCTTCAGGCTTTCGTCCCCTGCCCCGGTCATGATTGTCATGCCCTGCTTTTTCAATGCTTTCTCAAGGAAAGTCGAGACATCGGCGTCCTCGACCGGCACGATGCGGTCGAGCATTTCGACCACAGTCACCTCCGCGCCCATATCGTTGTAGAAGCTGGCAAATTCGATGCCGATTGCGCCAGAACCGATAACCAACAGTTTCTTCGGCATTTCGGGCGGCACCATCGCGTGGCGATAGGTCCAGATCCGCTTGCCGTCGGCAGGCGCAAACGGCAAGTCGCGGGCGCGCGCGCCGGTAGCGATGATGATGTTCTTGGCGGTCAGCTCTTCGGTCTTGCCGTCTTTGGTGACCGAGAGCTTGTTCGCAGCGGTCAACTTGCCGTCGCCCATATGAACGGCGATCTTGTTCTTCTTCATCAGATGGCCGATGCCCTGATTGAGCTGCTTCGCCACCCCGCGCGACCGCTTCACCACCGCGTCGATATCCGCGCTGATATTCGCCGCGGTCAGCCCGTAATCGCCTGCATGTTGCATATAATGATAGATTTCCGCCGAACGCAGCAACGCCTTGGTCGGGATACAGCCCCAGTTGAGGCAAATTCCGCCAAGATTCTCGCGCTCGACAATCGCGGTCTTGAGGCCAAGTTGGACTGCGCGGATGGCGGCAACGTAGCCACCAGGGCCGGAGCCGAGGACGATGAGGTCGTAGTCAGACATTGTTTTTCTTCCGCGTAATGAGCGCCCATAAATGCTTAAAAATATTTGGCTTTCCGGGCTCGATAAGTAATGTTTGTTCCGCGATCTCTCGAGGATTAATGCCCGTGTAAGCGGTCAACGCCACAACAAATCGCAACCACGACCGCCGATCATTTGGCAACTGGGGGTTTCGGCTTAACAATGCGCTCCACAAATCGCCAACAGTCCAGACACCGGCGGCATCTTCCTCCCGAAGCTTTACGTTTAGGCGTTTTTCCACAAGCTCGATTGCTTCGATCTCGTCTCCATCGCCCCAGAAGCCTGCGTGTTCGCGCACCTCTACGATCCTAAGCCACCAACCGCAGCGGCTTCTCCACCAGTTCCTTGAACACCTTCATCAACTCCGCGCCGTCCGCCCCGTCGATTGCGCGGTGGTCGAAGGACCCTGTCGCGCTCATCGCCGTCGCAATCGCCAATGCGTCGTCAACCACATAAGGCCGCTTTTCCCCTGCCCCGATCGCCAGGATCATGCCCTGCGGCGGGTTGATGACGGCTTCGAACTGCTTGATGCCCATCATGCCCATGTTGGACAGCGAAGCGGTGCCGCCCTGGAACTCATGCGGTTGCAGCTTGCCCTCCTTCGCCTTGGCCGCAAGCGACGCCATTTCGGTGGAGACGGCGGAAATCGATTTGCCGCCCGCGTCGGTGATGATCGGCGTGATCAGACCGTTCGGGATGCTCACCGCGACGCTAATGTCGGCGCGGCTATATTGCAGCATCGTGTCACCGGCAAAGCTGACATTGCATTTTGGCACGGCCATCAATGCCGCACCCAGCGCCTTGATAAGCATATCATTGACCGACAGCTTGATGCCGCGGCTTTCCAGCGACGCGTTGAGCTCGCCGCGCAGTTTGAGCAGCGCGTCTAGGCGGATATCGACGGTGAGATAGATATGCGGAACGGTCTGTTTGCTCTCGGTCAGGCGGCGCGCGATGGTCTTGCGCATGTTGGAGAGTTTGACGACCTCGTGCGGGATGTCGGTGTAGGTTGGGGTGGCAGGTGTTGAAGTTAGGGCTGTCGGAGCGGCGGCGGCTGCTTTTGCCGGCGCTCCGCTTGCTGCGGCCTCAACATCTTCCTTAACGATACGGCCATTGGGGCCGGTACCGGTGATGCTAGCAAGGTCTACGCCCTTTTCGGCGGCGATGCGTTTGGCAAGCGGTGATGCTTTGATGCGGTCGTCAGAAGACTTGGTTACAGGTGCCGCCGCTGTCGGAGGCGGTGCCGCAACTACTTCGGGCTCAGGCTTGGGCGCAACCGGCGCAGCAGCCTTGGGCGCGGCGGTCGCATCTTCATCTTCTCCCTGAATCACCGCGATCACCGTCCCGACCTTCACGCCGTCGGTGCCCTCGGCCACCAGTATCTGCGTAATCACGCCCTCATCGACCGTTTCGAACTCCATCGTCGCCTTGTCGGT
>JANOIK010001219.1:0-1924 GCA_031407585.1 Planctomycetota bacterium
CTTCGCCGAGCCAAAAGCCCTCATCGGCTTCGCCGGCCCGCGCACGATCAAAGCCACGATCCGCATCGAGCTCCCTGAGGGCTTCCAAACGAGCGAGTTCCTCCTCAAGCACGGCTACATCGACCGCATCGTCCGCCGCGCGGAACTCAAGAGCGAAATCGCGCGGGTGATCGACTACTGCGGCAAGCGTTAACCCATAAAGCCGCGACCGGTGGTCGCGCTCCCGTTAGCCGCGACGCGAAGGTCCTCCGTAGCGGAGCGCGCCCGCGCTACCGCCCCGCACGCGCCGCGTGATGCTCAATCAGCGCCGTCGCCGCCGCATCACACGCCGCCGCCCCCGCGTCGCCTCCCTGATTGGTGCACGCCAGCACCGCGAAGTCCCGCTTCGGGGCGATCCACACGGTCGCGAAGTTCCACGTGTTGGAACCGCCATGCGTCAGCACCGTGCCGCCAGCCCACTCTCGCTCCGTCACGAGCCACCCCAGCGCGTAGTCGCCACCAAATGGCGGCGTCGATAGTTTCTGGTAAGCGTCGTTCGGCAGCAGCGCGGGCTGGCCGGTCGCTCCCCGCAAGAAGTCCGCCGCGAACTTCGACCAATCCCCAATCGTGCAATGCACGCGCCCGGGCGGCCCCATCACTGGCGGGTTGTCGATCTTCCGGCCGTTGTCGGCCTCAGGTTCCCCGTCCGCCCGATGGGGCCAGGGTTGATCCACCTTGCCGCGCGTTCCCGTCCCTCCGAACCCAACGCTCGTCATCTCCAACGGGCCGAACACCTGCTCGGCCATGTTCTTCTCCCACGATTTGCCGGTCACCTTCTCGACGACCGCCCCGACGATGACGTACCCGAGATTCGAATATTCGTACTTGCTGCCGGGCGCAGACTGCGGCGCCGCGGCAAGCTCCTGCCGCACGGCCCGCAGCCGTTCCCGACGCCCGTCGACGCCCAGGTAATCCGCCAGGTTCAAGTTGGGAGGCAATCCGGCACGGTGCGACAGCAACTGCAACACCGTCACGCTACGAAAGCTCTCGTGCATCTTGAAGCTGGCGTCTGGAAACACCTCGCCGAGCGTCGTGTCCCATTTCAGTTTGCCCTGCTCAACCAGCCTCGCCACGAGCATCGCCGTCATCGCCTTGGCGTCGGAACCCAGGTGCCACAGATCGCCAGGCATGGCCAACGTCTCGCTTCCGCGCTTCCGTACCCCGGCCACGCCGTACGCCACGAGCCCTTTGCTCGTGACAATCGCTCCGGCGATCGCGGGCACGTCCGATTGCTCCAAAACGCGCGTCAGCAATTCGCCGATCTGCTTATCGGCCGCGGGCTCGGTGAGCGAAGGCAACCAATGCCCAAGCGATTCAAGATGCTGGCGATCGGCCAGGCTGAGTCGCGCCACCGCGATGCTGATTCTCGACCCGTCGGGCTTCTTCAGCACGGCCTTGTAGGCTTTGACTTCAACAAGCTCAGCGTCCACCGTGAACTTGCCGCTGGCATCCGACCACGTCCGCGCCCAACTTGGCTGCGCCGCGAAAACGAACTGCCCACAGATCAGGCTCGTCAATAAGAAAAATCGCATGGCATTCCCATTGTTCCGAGGCGCGTCATGCTCCGCAGCAGAACTTCGATCTGATCATAATACTATGGGCCGCGGATGAACGCGGATTGAGCGGATCAACGCCTTCCCGTTAGCCGCGACGCGAAGGTCCTCCGCAGCGGAGCGCGGCGCCACGCTGAATCACGCCTCGCATCCCGGGCCCCAGCGGGGCCAAGTCATGTAGCCAGGGGCGCGAGCCGATGCTTTTCAAGCTAGCATTTCAGCCGTCTCCGCGGTTGGATTCGTGACTTTGTGGCGTGCTTTTGGGAGACTTGCCTCAGGGCGATTCACTCCGGAGGCGCACCAATGTTGGGCCGCGTGTTCGATGCGTTTCT
>JANOIK010001252.1:0-13061 GCA_031407585.1 Planctomycetota bacterium
AGCGGCGCTTACACGACAAGCACTCGCGCCGCCGGCGGATGGAAAAGCCGTCCTGGCAGGCCCGCGAGTCGATGACTCGGTCGTTGTCGACGCGACAGAAGGGGCACTTCATGGAACGCCATGATACACGGCGGCGCGGCGCCGTGAAGGGGGCAAGAACGATCGCGGCGCGACGAATTCCTGTTACGCGCTTTCGCCGCATGAAAGCGCCAGCGCGAGAGCGTCCGTCGGTTTTTTGGAACACGCCGAAGCTGCGGGGTTACGGGTGATTTTCGCGATTGCACGTTCCCGCTTATAATGCGCCGCCACGTGCGGAAGATTTCCGTCGCCGCATGCCCGGCGGCGCGTCCCGATTTGCCTAGCTTGAGGGATTCTCGATGAAATGCCAGCACTGCGGAGCCGTGGTCACCGAGGGAGCGGCGTTTTGCCAGGCGTGCGGTAAATCGCTGAAGCCCGCGGCGGCGGCGGCTGAGTCGTCGCCCGGAAAAGCGCATTTGACGTCCGGCGCCAAGCGGCCGCCGCCCGAGGACGACAAGGAATCGGTGCTTTGGGAGGGTAAGTTCTCCAAACTGGCGATGATCGGGGCGTGGCTCTCCGCCGGCGCCTTTACGTTGGCCGTGGTCATTGGAGGCGCCGTTTACGGGCTCGACGGCCGCGGCTGGGGCATTGCAGTGGGAATCATCGTCGCCGTTTGGGCGGCGCTGCTCCTGCGGCTGCTCTATTTGCAGTACACGGTGCACTACTCGCTGACCAATCAGCGGTTCGTCCACGAGCGGGGCCTGCTGTGGCGGCAGGTCGACCGCATCGAAACGATTGACATCGACGACGTGACCGTCCGCCAGGGGCCGGTGGAGCGGATGCTGGGCATCGGCACGGTGCGGGTGATGTCGTCCGACCAAACGACCCCTGAGTTCCTGCTGGTGGGCATCGAGGACGCCCGCCGCGTGGCGACGATCATCGACGACGCCCGCCGCGCCGAGCGGCGGAAGCGGGGCGTGCACATCGAGTCGATTTAGGAAGATTTTGCGACTGGCGCGGAGCGTTCAGGACGGTTCCAGATGGCGTCCATCCGCCAGCGGCTCGAGGAATTGCCGGCCGTACGCCTCGATCCGCGCCGCGAGCTCCGAATCGACCATCGAAGCGCGACCGGGCGCCGCGTCGGGAGCACGAAACTCGATCAATGACTTGGCCCTCTCTCGCGGCATGCCGCAAGCAAGCAAATAGAGCCACACGACAGTCGGCGATCGATTCTGCCCTGCGACGCAGTGGACGTACACGATGCTGCCAGCGACCTGCAGCATTTCGTGCAGTGCATTGATGCAGGCGATCGCGGTCGGCTCGGGAATGAGCTGCAGGTCCGCCAAGGGGATGTCCCGCACCAATTTCAAGCCGAACTGGCCGGCACTGACGATGCTGGGGGCTTCGCTCACATTCAAAACGTGGGTGATGTGCAGCGCCTCGAGCCACTCGCCGCGCTGGGGCGTGAGAAATGGCCCCAGCCAGATTCGCTTGGTGATGGAAGCGAGCGATAAATCAGGCGTCAACTCGGCCATGAGCGCGACGCCCTCGGGGGCGTCATTTCGCCGCTTCGGTCCAGTCGCGCCGCTGGCGGCTGCTGGGAATGTTCATCGCTTTGCGATATTTGGTCACCGTGCGGCGAGCCACGGTCACGCCCGCCTTACCGAGTTCCTCGACCAGCGCGTCGTCCGACAGCGGCTTGGTCTTGTCTTCGGCGTCGATGATTTCCTGCAGCTTTAGCCGCACGCGGTCCCAGGCGACTTCCTCGCCGTCGGCCCCGGTCGTGCCGCCCACGAAGAACCGTTTGAGCGGAAAGATGCCGCGGGGCGTTTGGATCCACTTGTCGTCGACGGCCCGGCTCACGGTGGTGACGTGCACGCCCACCTTGTCGGCGATCTGCTGCATCTTCAGCGGCTCGATATGGTCCGGCCCGTCGTCCAGAAACCGCGTCTGGTGATCGACGATCGCCTGCGACACGCGCGTGAGCGTGCTGCGGCGTTGTTCGATGGCCTCGATCAGCCACTGGGCCGAGTTGACCTTCCGCTTGATGTAGTCGCGCGTCTCGGCCGACGTGCCCGGTTCCTGCAGCAGCTTGCGGTAGTACGGGCTGATGTAGAGCGACGGCAGGTCGCCGTCTTCCAGGTGCACCACGTACTTGCCCGCCTCGTCCTTCTCGACGAACACGTCGGGCGTGACGGCCGGGGCGCTCGTCTCGGTGAAGTCGGCGCCGGGCTTCGGCTTGAGCGTGCGCATGTCCTCCCAGGCTTCCTGGATCGTCTCGATCGAGAAGCCCGTCTTCTTGGAGATCAGCGGCAGGCGGTTGTTTTCGAGATCCTCCAGATGGTGCTCGATGAGCACCTGGAGCTCTTCGTAGAACAGCAGCCCCGGCGTGAGCTGGAGCATCAGACACTCTTTGAGCGTGCGGGCGCCAACGCCCGGCGGATCGAGCCGCTGCACCACGGCGAGCGCCTTCTCGGCGAGCTTGAGCTGCGCGGCACGCCAGTTGGCGCCTTCGCCGTTCAGTTCGCTCGGCGCCGGGGGAATGAGGTCTTCCAGCGGCGACTTGAGATAGCCGTTCGAATCGAGATTGTAAATGATTCGGTCGGCCATCCGCCGGGTTTCTTCATCGAGGTCGAACCAGCTCAACTGGTGGTCGAGATAATCTTGCAGCGACTCTGGCCGGGCGACCATGTTCGCCATCTGGTCGTGACGGCGATCGCCCTCGGCCTCGATTTCCCCGCGCGACGGGCGACTGCGCTCGTCGTACTCGTCGGGGGAATTCTCCGTCATGTTGAGCAGACGCTCGAAATCGTCCTCGTTGTTGGTCGTTTCGCTGACGACCAACTCCTTCTCGGTGTCCGGAAGGGCGTCTGGACTTTCAGTCTCCGCTTGGATCGTCTCCTCATCGTCGGTCGGCTCGATCTGGTCGAGGACCGGGTTATCCTCCATCTCCTGCTCGATCCGCTCCTGGAGGGCGATGATCGACAGCTGGAGGATTTCCATCGACTGGATCATGCGCGGCGCAAGCACCTGCTTTTGCGACATCTGCATGTTTTGGCCGAAGGAGAGTCGCATAGGAGTTCTTCGATCTTCTGGGAGCTAGATTCGGGGGACTGGGCGTCCCGTTTTGGCGTCCCGTCAGGACGATGCGAACGCGGCTCAAAGTGCCGCGTCCACAATGGCAAAGCAAAATCCGTGCCTGACCGGGCTCCTCCAGCGGCCTTACGCCGCACTCACGGGGGTGTAGCATACCGCCGCGAGGCGTCCGAGGTCAAACAATTGTATCGCCGGAAAGCACGTTTCGCTCGGCAATTTCCGAGCGAACTGGTGCTCGGCCGGAATCGCCGGCCGCGGCGCCGCGATGTCGCGGCACGCCCCAATTCTACCCCGGATTTGGTCGGCGCCGGCAAGAAAAATCGACCCACAGCGGCCGAACAGCGCCTTTCCACAGCGCGGGCGCCTTAAGCTTCGGGCGGCTTCATGCCCAGATTGCCCAGAGCATCCGCCAGCCCGGGCAACTGCATGCCGCCGGAGAGTTGCTGCATCGACTCGGCGTGCAGCTCCTTCGCCTTTTGCCGCGCGGCGTTGATCGCCGCGGGGAGCAGGTCTTCGAGCAACTCGCGATCCTGCTTCTCGATGAGCGAGGGATCGATGCGCACCGCGAGCACGTCGCCCAGGCCGCTGCAGTCGACCTCGACGAGCCCGCCGCCCGCGGCGCCGGTGACGCGCTTGGTCTTCAGCTCGGCGTTGAGCTGCTCGAGCTTGCCGCTCATCTCTTGGGCTTGCTTGAGCAGAGCCGGAATGTTCGCGAGTTGTCCAAGGCCTTTGAGCACGGCAGGGCTCCTGAGAATTTTACGGGGCGCCGGTTTGCACGATGCGAACGCGGCTGGGATCGGCGTCGAACAGTTCCATCGCGCGCTTCACGAACGGCTGGGCCGTGATCTCGTCTTGCTGCTGCTTCGCCGTGGGTCGCGCCGCGGGCGGCGTGCCGGCGGGATCATTGTGGGTCGTCAGAGTGACCCCGACATGGCGCCCGCAAATCTCGGCAAGAGCAGCTTGAATGCGATCCAGATTTCGTTGGCATTCCTTGCGGAAGAAATCGTTCGAAAAACTGGCGACGAGCTTTCCGGCGCCGTCGACGGAGATGTTCGCCGCGGCGGCGCTGTCCACCAGCGAGCCGGTCAGCCGTTCGAGCGTTTGCTTCCAAATCGGCTCGGCCGACTGCTCATCGAGCGCCATCGGCGCCTCGTGCCCGCCGTCGTCGGTGAGCGGCGGCGTTGGCGGCGGCGGCGTCGGTCGCGCGGGCGCCTCAACGATCAAGTTTTTTTTTGCGGCAGTCGCAACCGCAACTGGCGGCGCCGGCGCTTGCGCCACGGCCCGCCCCCCCGCTTGCGGTTTAGCCGCACCCGCGGGCACATCGCCCCCCTTCAACTGCTCGATCAGCGCCGCCACATCATCGAGATCCTGCAGCCGGCAGATCCGCACGAGCGCCATCTCCGCGAGCGTGCGCACTTGCGTGCTCACCCGCAGCCGGGCCGCCGTTTGGTCGAGCACCTGCGAGATCGCAAGCAGCGTCTCGACGCCCAATCGCTGGGCCACGCCGCGAATTTCGTCGCGCTGGCCCGGCAGGGCGTACAGCATCTGGCTCTCGCTGCACCCCACGGCTTGCGTGAGCACATCGCGAAAATACCCGAGCAGTTGGTCGACAAGCTGCCCTGGCTCCGCGCCCTCGGCGAGCGCCGCGTCGAACTCCGCGAGCGCTCCGGCCGCGTTGCGCTCGACCAGTGGATCGACGAGCTTGCTAAGCCGAACGGCTGGCGCCAAGCCGAGCAGATTCGTCACTTCCGCCGCCGTGATCCGCTTCGACCCCGTCGACAGAAGTTGCTCGAGCAGCGACTGGCTGTCGCGCATGGACCCCGCCGCGCGGATCGCGATGATCGCCAGCGCGTCGGCGTCCGCCTCGACTCCCTCGGCCGCGGCGATCTCCGCCAGCCGCTGGTGAATCGCCTGCGAATCGATCCCCGCGAAGTCGTACCGCTGGCAGCGCGACAGGATCGTGATCGGAATCTTGTTGGCCTCGGTCGTCGCGAAGATGAACTTCACATGCTCGGGCGGCTCCTCGAGCGTCTTCAGGAGCGCGTTGAACGCCTCCTTCGTGAGCATGTGGACTTCGTCGATGATGTAAATCTTGAATCGCGCCCGGCTCGGTCGCACCGCAACGTTCTGGCGGAGCTGTCGAATCTCGTCGATGCCGCGGTTGCTGGCGCCGTCGATTTCGATGACGTCGACGTCATCGCCCGCGGCCACGCTCTGGCACAGCTCGCACTCGCCGCACGGCGTGGGCGACGTGCCGCGCTCGCAGTTCAGGCACTTGGCGAGGATTCGCGCGGCCGAAGTTTTTCCCACCCCGCGGGCGCCGGTAAAGAGGTAGGCGTGTCCGACGCGCTCGCTGGCGATTGCACCCTGCAGGGCTTGAGCCACATGCTCCTGGCCAATGAGCGATTCAAACGTCTGCGGCCGGTAGCGTCGGGCGACGACGACGTACTCGCCGGCGTTGGAAGTTGGGTCGCTCATGGCGTCGCCGCAGTGCAGATGTCATTGGGGGGCGCCGTGCCCACGTCCGCGTGGGCATGCTTGAACGCGGCTCCCATGCCCACGTCGGCAGACCTCCGTGGGCATGCCACCCAAACTTCGGCCGTCGACGAGAGGCCCCCACACAAAGAGACGCAAGCTTATGGCTGCTGTGTTTCCACCCTGACCAGGTTCGCAAGGCCCCCATTGCAAGGGCCCCTCGTCGACGGCCGCCCCCGTGGGGCCACGGCCGCGCGCTTCGGGATTCTCAGTTGTACGCGGTGGGGATGGGAGCGTCAAAGGCCGGTGCGCGAGTCGCTTGTCCCGTCCCATCCTCGCAGGTACGCTGGATTGTCATGCCCGCCGAATCCTCGACGCCCGAGCCGCCCTCCCTCGCCGGATTCGATTTCTGGACGCTCTGGAATCGCCATGTCATGGCCGTCGACAAAGTCACTCAACGGATGGCGCGATTTACTGTCGCAATGCAAGAGGGCCACGTTCCCTATTCCGTCATCGGGGGTCAAGCGGTAGCCCTGTGGGTGGCGTCGCGTGACGAAGCTGCCGTCCGCACCACGAAAGACGTGGATGTCCTGCTCCGCCGCGAAGACCTTGGCAAAGCGCGAGCCGCAGCTCGGACAATTGGCTTTGACTACCAGGAAATAGTTGGAGTGGGGATGTTTCTGGATCCCGATTCGCCCAACCCCAAACACGCCGTCCACATCGTCTGGGCAGGCGAGTTCACGCGGCCTGGGTACCCGCTGCCGGCGCCAACGATTGAAGCCTCACTCGAATTTCCCAATGGGATACGCGTCGTCTCGCTGCCGGGCCTGATAGCGATGAAACTCATGGCCAACCGGGACCATGATCGGGCCCATCTCCGCGATATGGCCGACGTGGGGCTGTTGAGCAAGGAAATGCTCATCGACCTGCCCGTTGAACTCGCCGAGCGACTGAGGCCGTTTCTCGATGAATCGGGCCGATGAGCGCCGTAGATTCCCAGTGCTGGCGCGAGCTCTATCCTTTCCGCTCACAATGGATCATGACCAGTGGGGCACGTCTCCACTATCTGGATGAGAGCGACGGCGATCTCGCTCGACCAACACTGCTCTTCGTCCACGGCAACCCCACGTGGTCGTTCCACTGGCGGCGAGTCATTCTCGCATTCCGCAACGGCTACCGTTGCATCGCGCCCGACCATCTCGGCTGTGGCCTGAGCGACCTGCAGCCGCGACCGCTGCGACTCTCCCATCATGTCGATAACCTCGTCCGGTTGGTTGAAACGCTCGATCTCCGGCGAGTCACGCTAGTAGCCCAGGACTGGGGCGGCGCCATTGGCGTCGGCGCGCTGCTCCGCCAGCGCGAGCGGTTCGACCGGATCGTGCTGTTCAACACGGGCGCGTTTCGCCCGTGGTTCATCCCGTGGCGGATTCGCGTGTGTCGCGCGCCGCTGCTGGGTTCGCTCGCCCTGCAAGGCGCCAACGCCTTCTCGCGCGCAGCGCTCACAATGACGCTCGCGCGCAAGCGCCGCCTCGAGCCTGCCGTCGCGGCCGGGTATCTCGAGCCGTACAACACGTGGGAGCGGCGCGCGGCGGTCAAGCAGTTCGTCGACGACATTCCGCTCTCGGATCGGCATCCCACGTGGGCGACGCTTGGCGCCATTGAGGATCGCCTGCCGGAGCTTGCCGCGTTGCCGTCGCTGCTCGTGTGGGGCATGCGCGATTGGTGCTTCACGCCCGAGTGCCTCGACCGTTTCGTCGGCGCGTGGCCGCAGGCCGAAGTGCACAGGCTCGCCGACGTCGGCCACTGGGTAGTCGAGGACGCTCCCGACGAGGCAGCCGCGCTACTCGAAGCGTTTCTTCGTCGGACGGACTCGCCATGACGCCACCGCTGGAAACGCCGTCGTTGACGCTGGGCGCCTGCGCCACGCTGGCTTGCATCTGGGAGGCGACCGCCCCCAAGCCGGGGAACGTCTACCGGGGCGCCGACTTCGAGGACATGAGCTACGTCGACTTTCTCACGAGCGCCGCCGTGATCGGCCCGATCATCGATCAAGTCGCCGACCGCGGCGTCGGCGCCACCGTGCTCGCCGGCGTCGAAGCGACGCGCGCGGCCATCGGCCCCGTGAACACGAACCTCGGCATCCTACTGCTGATCGCGCCGCTCGCCGCCGTTCCGAGCGCCGCCGCCCTGCCACTCGGCGCGGCCGGCGTTCTCGCCAACCTGCAAGAAAATGACTGCCGCGACGTGTACGCCGCGATCCGACTGGTGCATCCAGGCGGCCTCGGTCGCGTCGAGGATGGCGATGTCAACGCCCCCGCGGCGCCAACATCTCTTCGCGAGGCCATGCGCCTGGCCGCCGACCGCGACCTGGTCGCACGCCAATACGTCAACAACTTCGCGGAAGTCTTCGCAGCGGCCAATCGCATCGAAGCAATTGCCGCCGAGCGACCGCTCGGCGACGCAATCGTGCGAGCGTTCCTCGAGCTGCTCCGCGACGAGCCCGACTCGCTCATCGCGCGCAAGTGCGGCGTCGCGATGGCTCGCGAGGTCGCCGGCGGCGCCCGGAGCGTGCTGGAGTGCCTCGCGTCGGGCGACGACGTTTACCAGGCCGTGCTCGCCGACTTCGACTTCTGGCTCCGCAGCGACGGCAACCGCCTCAACCCCGGCACGACTGCCGACATCATCACCGCGGCGCTGTTTGTGCTGCTCCGCGACCGGCGACTAAAATGGCCGGTGGCGTTCTATGGGCGGGAGAAGTGAACCGCCAAGTACGCCAAGGGCGCCAAGGTCGGAGAAAGCGGGAGTCATAAGTGCTGTACTAGCTCTTAACCATGCGTCCTTCGCGACATTGATATCATTTTTAAAAATCTAACCCCTTCTTATTCCCCCCTTGGCGTCCTTGGCGGTTAAATCCTCTCATGCCCGAGTCCTACCACATTCGCATCGCCAAAGAGCGGCTCGTTTTCAGCGCCGCCCACTTCATCACCTTCAACGGCGATGTGTGCGAGCGGCTGCACGGACACAACTACCACGTGACGGCGGAGATCCACGGCCCGCTCGACGAGAACTCCTATGTCGTCGACTTTATCGAGGTGCGCGATGCCCTGCAGGCCATCGTTGCTCAACTCGACCATCGTGTTCTCTTGCCGTTATTTCATCCGACGATCCGCGTGGATCAAGGTGGCGGCAAGAAAGAAACTACCGCCACGCACGGCGATCGGCGATGGGTGTTTCCCACTGGCGACTGCGCACTTTTGCCGATCGCCAACACGACCGCCGAGCTCTTGGCGAAATTTATTGGCCAAGAGCTGGCCGCGGTGCTCCCGATCACGCCCACCTGCCTGGAGGTGGCCGTCGACGAGTGCGACGGCCAATGGGGCGTCTACCGCCTCGCCGCCGATGCGTGAGCAACGGCGTCACAATCGTCACAACCGGCGCTGTTTTACGGTCCGCAATGCTTGCGACCGTGCTCACTCAAGGCGAGGGCGAATGAGCGACGATGGGTGGGAGTAGGGTTGCTGCGCGCCGGGCTCGGGGACGAGCCAGCTCGCTTCGAGCCCTTCCCTAGCGCCTGTCGCCTAGAGCCTAGCGCCTTCCCATGGCCGACATCCAAAAAGCCGCCGTCCTGCTCACCGCCCTCCCCGAGGAGGAAGCGGCCGAGATCCTCTCGCGCCTCGACGCCAAACAGGTCGAGCTGGTGTCGATCGAGATCGCGCGGCTCAAGGGCGTCTCGAGCGAGCAGCAGGAACAGGTCATCCTGCAGTTCTCCGAATCGAGCCCCGACGGCACGAGCGACTCCGGCGGCATCGAGCGGGCGAAGAATCTTGTTCAGCGGGCCCTCGGCGCCAAGGCCGCGGGCACGCTCGACAACATTCGTCAGTCGATCGAGGAAGTCCCCTTCGCGTTTCTGCGGAACGTCGACAGCCAGAACATTCTCACCTACGTCGCCGAGGAGCATCCCCAAACCATCGCGCTCATCCTCTCGCACCTGCCCGCGCCGGCCGGCGCGGCGATCCTCGCGGGCTTGCCGCCCGATCGCCAGTTGTCGGTCGTCCAGCGCATCGCTCACATGGGCCAAACCAGCCCCGACATCATCAAAGAAGTCGAGGCCGGCCTGGAGCGCCGCATGTCGAGCGTGATGAGCCAAAGCTTCGAGAACGCCGGCGGCGTAGACGCCGTGGCCGAGATGCTCAACGTCTCGGACCGCTCGACCGAGCGGCTGCTGCTGGAGAACCTGTCGCACGAGGACCCCGAGCTGGTCGAGGAAATCCGGCGCCTGATGTTCGTGTTCGAGGACATCAACAAGTTCAACAACAAAGACATCCAAACGGTGCTCAAGAACGTCGAGAATGCCCAGTGGGCGATGGCCCTCAAGGGCGCCAGTCAGCCGCTGCGGGACAAGGTCTTCGCCAACATGTCAACCCGCGCGGCCGACATGCTCCGCGAGGAAATGCAGTACTTGGGCGCAGTCAAGCTCTCGGCGGTCGAACAGAAGCAACAGGAAATTGTTGACGTCGTGCGCCGGCTGGAAGATTCCGGCGAGATCGAGCTCAATGCCGCCGGCGAAGAAGAGCAGCTGGTGCAGTAGGAGCGGAATGGGCCGCGGATGAACGCGGATCGGAGCCGAAGTTTAGCCGCGACGCGGAGGTCCTCCGTAGCGGAGCGCGTTGCGCTGCCGCAATCACTCCGCTCCGCTCCGCAGACTCCGCGTCGCGCCTAAACAACTTCCAAAACAATCCGCGTAAATCCTCTCAATCCGCGTTCATCCGCGGCCATTTCCCCTCGGCCCCATCACTCACACCGAGTCGACCTGCGCCGCGACGAGCGCCGATTCCCATCCCTGCTGCGTGCGATCAGCCGGGATCAAGAACGTCTTCGGCGCCGCATACGCGCGCCGGCGGCCGGGCAGACTCGCGGCGCCCGCCAAATCGGGCCGTTTGCGATACGTAACGACGTCGGCCTCGCCGGCAAAGCGACGGGCGACGCTATTCACGAGCGTCGCGAAGTCGAACCCCGTCGGCACAACCCAGTCGACCATCGCGGCGACTTCGAGCTTCCAGTCGATCCCCGCGCGGCTGCGCGCAACGGCGACCCACCCCTCGCGCCCCTGGCCGTCGCGGAATCGCAGCACATCCTTCGGCGCCACCGCTTGCCCCGCCACGTACTGCCAGTGGAGGTAGGCCGCGTCGCGGTCGGGGACGAGCAACTCCGGGGCACGCCACTTGTCGGCCGTCGCCGCGAGGAACTCCAGGTCAGCGGTTGAAGCCAACTCGAGCGCTCCGCTGCCGCGCTTGGTCGCAACCAGATCGATCAGCCGCGCCGCCGCGCGGCCAGCATTGGCCAATCGCGGCCAGCCGCGCCGCAGCAGTACCTCGCGCACGAGCGGCGCCACGCGCAACGGCACGAGCCAAGAAAACTCCGACTCCGGGCCCGGACGCCCGCCGCACTTCTCCCACACGCGGGCTGAGTAGAGATTGCACGTGTTGGCGAAATAAAAGTCGAAGCCCTTCATTCCCAGGAATCGCTTGAACAAGAAGAACGCCTGCATCCGCGCGTCGGCGTCGGCGAAGTACGTGCCCGAGGCCAAGCCAAGCACTCGCCGCTCGCCTTGCCGGTAGCGGAAGGGGCTGATGAGGTGCACGCCCGCGATCGTGCCGTCCTCGCGACGGATCGCGTGGCCCAGTTCCAGCTCGGAGGGCCGCGCGGGGTTGAGCGCCGTGCGCCACCGCGCTGTCCGTTCGTAGAACTCAGGCGTTAGCGCGCCGCCGCCTTCGTCCTCGAACTCGGCCGCCAGATTGCGAGCGGCGTGCACGTAGGCGCCGACCGCAGGCAAATCGGCTTCGCCCAGCGGCGTGATGTCAAACGTGGGCATGATCGTCAGCCGCCGTCGCCAGCGTTCCACCCATCTGTTCGAGCTGGGCCGCCTCGGCCGCCCACGTAAAATCGAGCCCGCCCCGCAGCACCGCTTTTTGGAATGCGAACGGGTGCTTCAGCGAGATGTTGTCGCGCAGCATCAGCCGCGACGTGACGCCGGGCACGTTCAGCCCGCGCACGATCGAGTACACCCGCGCACACCGCCGCTGGAGGTGGGCCACCGCCTCGCGACTCGCATGCCGCGGCCGGCCGAAGCCGATCGCAAAGTCCTCGCACGGCTTGCCGGTGATCTCCGCGACCGCGTCGCACGCCTGGTCGACCTCGTACGCCAGCTCGCTCGGCTGCCGCAGCTCTGCCAAGTTGCGATGCGCGAAGTTGTGACCCGCGATCAAGTGCCCCATCGCGACCATCTCCTTCACCTGCGATCGCGACAGCCCACGGAGCGTTCCCTCACTGCGAAACCGAACGGCCGTGACGCCGCGCTCGGCGTGCAGCGCGATGAACTCGTCCAGCGTGCGATCCAGAAATGTCGGCACGACGAAGAAAATCCCGCGCACGCCGCACTTCGCCAGATGCTCCGCCCCGGCGAAGTTGCTGGCAAAGCCGTCGTCGAATGTGAACAGCGCCTGATCGCGGCCGCCCGGGACGCCACAGCCCGCGGCCGCGTCGACCGCGCCTTCTGGCCCCACGACGTCGAACTGGTCGCGCACCCACGCGACCAGCCGCTGGAACGCGGCGAAGTCCTGCGGCGGCGTGTCGTGAAACGCCAGGATGCGCAGCCCGTGCTGGCCGCGGTAGAGATTCCGTCGCGCCCGCGACGCCGCGCCCGTGAGCGAGATCCAGGCGGCGGCGCCCAGCCGCTTCACGCGGTCGATCATACCGTGATGCCCCCGTCGACCACGAGCACTTGTCCCGTGACGAACTCTGAAGCCTCCGACAGCAGAAACCGCACTGGCCCCGTCACATCCGCGGGCGTGCCCAGCCGGCCCAGCGGCGTGCGCCGCACGATCTGATCCCGCTGGTTGTCGTCGAGGCCGTGCGTCATTTCGGTCTCCAGGTAGCCCGGCGCCACCGAGTTGACGCGAATCTTGCGGTCGCCCAGCTCGCGGGCGAGCGCGCGGGTCATCGCGTCCATGCCGCCCTTGGTGGCGGCGTACGCCGAAAGCCCGTTGTAGCCGCGCAGGCCGATGATCGAGGTGATGTTGACGATCGAGCCGCCGATCTTGGTGAGCAGCATCCGCCGCACGACGCGCCGCGTGAGCACGAGCGTCCCGGTGAGGTTGATCGCCATGACCTGGTGGATGCGCTCCTCGGGCATCGCCGCGATCACGCCGTCGACGGCCACTCCCGCGCAGTTCACAAGCCCGAACGGGGCCCCGAGCTGCTTCTCCGCGGCGGCGAGAAACTGGCCCACCTGGTCGTGATTTGTGATGTCGGCCGCAGAGAAAAAGAAGTCGCCGTTCTTCGCGTGCGAATCGGTGAACTTCGTCGCCGAGCGTGCGAACGTGCTCACGCGAAAGCCCGCCGCGAGCAAGTCTTCGACAAGCGCCTGCCCCAGCCCCCGGCTTCCGCCGCTGACAATCACGTGCCGTTTTTTG
>JANOIK010001276.1:0-8285 GCA_031407585.1 Planctomycetota bacterium
AGCGGCGCCCAAATCTCGGCGGCAAACCGGTCGCGCATCGCGTTTAACTTGGCATCGGCCTCGCGGTCCATCCGCTCTTGGGCCTGGCGCCGCACCTTGGCCTTCACTTGAGCCATTGCCGCGCCTTGATTGTCGCGGTGCTTCTTCTGCACCACGCTCTCGACCAGATGGCCGACCAACGGCACGCGGTCGACCGCGCTCTCGACGCCCACCAGCGTGTTGCGGCCATTGACGCTCGCCTCGGCGGCGGAGATTTGCAGTCCCTGCCGCGAGAGCAGAATGGTCTTGTGAAGCTCGTACTCCATGCGGCTGGCATTGTGCACGCGGGCCGGGCCGACGTCCGAGTACGTGCGCGATTGCACGGTCCCTTCGACGTCGAGATCGAAGCGCCACGCCGTGGGATCGGGCGTCAGCCGCACATGCACGTCGGTTTCGGTGCGCGAACGGCCGCGTATCTCCGTTCCGGCGATCTTGTCGTTCAGCCGCGCTACGATCGGCTCTTGCGGCGGGATCAGCCGATCGAACAGCTCGGCCGACATCGCGAAGCGAAGGTTCGCGTTGCGGTAGTTGCGATTGAGCTGGTCGGCGAGGGCCTCGAGCCGCGGGTCGCCGGACCACTTCATGCGGAGGCGAAGTTCCGCGATCGCTTCGGCGTCGGCCTGCGTGGGGGCCATCTCGTAGCTCTCGACAAGCGCGGCCAGTGCGTCGACCGACACGTCGCCGGCCGCCCAGGGGCGCAGCTCGATCGCCAGCGCCGCCAGCGGCGGCTGCGTCAGGAACGCGGCCTGCTGCGGCGTAAGCCGCGGGTCGGCCATGCGAATAAGGACGTCACGGGCCGCGGCCCGGCGGGCGTCGGCGAACTCGTCGGCGCCCACGCTCGTGAGGCCGGCCAGATCGTCGAGCCGCAAGTAGGTTCGCCACGCTTCGCCCTCGGTCGTCCCCGCGGTGAGGCCGGCCACCTGGTGGAGCGACTGCAACAGCGACTCGGCGCCCGCGTCGGCGGGGCGCGCCGCGGCGTCGCTCGCAGCGGGCGCTTCGAGCAACGTTTGCCAGATCGGCAGGCGGCGATCGAGCGCGCGCGCCGACCGGATCCACGCCGAGTGGTCGGCCGGGTTTGTCGCGGTCAGGGCGTCGTTGAATCCCGCCGAGGCGAGGTCTTTCAACTCGGCAAGCAAGGCGGCAAGGGCCGCGGGTTCGGCGGCGGGCAGATTGGTGAGCTGGTCGAGGCCGGCCATCACGCGCGTGGCCCAGGGCGCGGCGACGGGCCGCGACTGGAGTGCTTCGATCTCTCGCAGCAGCGAGATCGGCCGATGGCGCAGCGCGGGGCCGACGCTCGTTCGCACGGACGTCTCCTGCGCGAGCGGTTCGAGCGCGAGCGGTTCGGCGAGCGTCGGCGCCGGGTCGGCGAGGTCGGGGATCATCGCCAGGCGGTCGTTCGAACTCTCGACGACGACGCGCATGCCGCCCGCGGCCCGCGTCGGCGATTCGTATTCGCGGGCCTGGGTCACCATCGCGAGCAAGGCCTCGCGAGCGCGGGCGAGAACGGCTGGCGAGATCGTGGGCTGCGATGATGCTGTGGGAGCGGGCGCGAACGGCGCGGGGGCGTCGAACGAGGGCATCGTGGCGTCCCACGCAGGGCTCGTATTTGCCACGGACTCGTCCACGAGCGGCTCGTCGATCACCACGTAGTCGTTCGATTCGACGACGGCCGTGGTGAGCGAGGGCGCCGCGAGGGGCGCAGGTTCTGGCGTGGGGTCGTCGAGCTGGGGCCGCGGCTCGCCGCCCACCAGCGGCGGCAATGTCGGCGGCGTCGAGGCTTGGCGCGAGTCGGGCGTGGCGAACTGCCACGGGCCCGACGTTCCGACGGCGCGGTGCGGCAGCGTCGAGCTTCCGCGCGGGGCCGGCGACGGCGCGTGGTGGCGGCGCCACCACGCGGGCGCGGCGAGCGTCAGCGCGAACAAACAACCCACCGCGACCACATAGGGCCACGTCGGTTGGCGACGTTTCCAAGCCATCGGCGTGCGATCTCCGGAGCGCCAGTCTCGCGCGAGCGCCCTGCGACGCTGGGGCAGCGCTACGCCCAGCGACCGCGGAATCGCGCCAGCAACTGCTCAATTCAGCACGAGCATCGTTGTGGGAAAGATCGGTAGACTCGCGGCGCAGGCTTGCGGCGACGGTATCGCGCCCGCAGACTTTGCCGCGCACCGCGACAGGTCGGGGCGTGTTGACTGCAAGCAGTGCCGCCGCGGGCCGGCGACTTTTCCGATTGGGCAAGTGGCGCCGCGACGGGGCGCGGCGATCCTGATAGCATGGCGAGGACTGTTGCTGCCACTCGACACACGTTAAGGGGCTTCTGCCGTGCCCGTGGTTGATAAGAAGAAGACGCCGACGACAACTGTGAAACTCGACGCCGCGGGGCGTCGCGCTTTGGACCTGCTCATGGAACTGCTCGCCCTGCCTGGGCCGAGCGGCGGCGAGCAGGCGGTGGTCGACTTTGTGACGGAGCGGCTCGGCAAGTTCGACCTGCCGCGCGGGGCGCTCGCGTCCGACCGCGCGTTTAAGCAATCGCCCGTCGCGGGCTCGGTCGGCAATCTCGCTCTGCGTCTCCCGGGAACAGTAAAAGGGCCGCGGCGGATGTTGTCGGCTCACATGGACACCGTGCCGCTGTGCGCCGGAGCCAAACCGGTGAAGCGCGGCGCTCGCATCGTCGCTGCCAGCCGGTCGACGGCGCTCGGAGGCGACGACCGCACGGGTTGCGCGGTGCTGCTGGCCACGGCGCTCACGCTGCTCGAGCAGAAGCTGCCGCACCCGCCGCTGACGCTGCTCTGGACCGTGCAAGAAGAAGCCGGCCTGCACGGCGCCCACTTCGTGCACGTGCCCATGCTGAAGGCGCCGAAGCTGGCGTTCAACTTCGACGGCGGCGCCGCGAACCGGCTGACCCTCGGTGCCACGGGCGGGTACCGCATGTTCGTCACCGTCGAGGGCGTGGCCAGCCACGCGGGCATGGCGCCGGAGAAGGGCGTCAGCGCGATCGCGATCGCGTCGCTGGCGATCGCCGACCTCACGCGGGGCGGGTGGCACGGGCTCGTCGAGCGCGACGGCAGCCGCGGCACGAGCAACGTCGGCGTCATCCATGGCGGGTTCGCCACCAACGTGGTGACCGACCGCGTCGAGCTGCGCTGCGAGGCGCGCGGGCACGATCCGAAGTTCCGCGGCCGGATCATTCGTGAAATGGAGCAGGCGTTCAAGAAGGCGGCGGCCGAGGTGCGCAGCGCGTCGGGCGCCACGGGCCGCGTGGTGATCGAGGGCCGGCTCGACTACGAGTCGTTCCGCCTGGAGCGCGACGAGCCGAGCGTCGTGGCAGCGGCCGGGGCCATCGGGGCGGAGGGGATGGAGCCGGACTACGCGATCGCCAACGGGGGCCTGGACGCGAACTGGCTGACGCACAACGGGATCCCCACCGTGACGCTCGGCTGCGGGCAGCACGACATCCACACGGTGGACGAGTATGTGGAGATCGGGGAGTTCGCGACGGCTTGCCGAGTGGCGCTGCGGCTGGCGCGGGGTGAATGACGCAGGCCAAGGGCGGCGTTTTGTAACGGGCTGGGAATTTTGGAGCGATTTCCGGGAATTCCAATCACCAGTGACAAAATTCGTGAATTTTGCACTGGGGTTTTGAACGGGACGCGGCAAATGCCGAGGCGTGCGCGGCGCGAGGGTGACAAAATTCACGGAATTTTGGAACTGGCGCGCGGTCTTCGAGGTCCGCTGAGAGGGCCGAGCCGCAGCGTGCGTCGTTAGTACGGCCCTCTCTGACGCCACCACGCCTCGCCTCGGCGAGTCCCAGGGGACCCGCGCGGACTTGGGCGTGCCACCCAAAAACGCGCGCACGCTGGGCGCGGAGATGGGCGTTTCTCGCGGGTTTCGGTGCGTGGATATGTGTTCATGCATACCCTCGAACCTAGCAGAGTCGTTGGCACAATTCCTAGTACATCGGGGGAAGATTTCGGGAAGTTTTCTGGGGGCGTGGGGGAGGTCTCACGCAAAGGCGCTAAGGCGCAAAGGGGGGACGCAAAGATCGGAGGGAGGGATTTACCACGGAGGGCACAGAGGGGGAAGGAGAAGAGGATTTGCAGCCGGCGTATCGCGGATTGGGGGTCGGCGATACCTTTTGTGCGGGTTCCCCTGTCCACGGTTGGCGCCATGCACGAAGCCACGCCTGTCGTACCTGACTATTTGCTGATCAAGACGCGGCCGGTGGGCGTCTCGATCTTGTCGGCGCTCATGCTGCTCAGCGGCGTCGCCATGGCGGGGCTTTTGTTTTTCGCTGCGTTCTTCATGGACTGGAAAGGGCGCGAGTCGCAGCTTGCGACGGCGGCGGCAACGATTGGCGCGCCCGTGTCGATGCTCATTGGGAGCGTGGTCTTTCTCGCAGCGCTCGCGATCGAAGCGGGCTTCGGGATGTGGCAGGGTCGGCGTTGGGGGTGGTGGCTGGGATCTTTCTGGTTTGTTTACGCGATCTTCCGAAATGCCAACGCGCTCCTCAAGTTGAAGATGATGACGGCCGGAATGTCGCCGCTGGAACTTGCTTTGGAGTTACCCCTTCGATTCGCGGCGGGCCAGTAATTGCCGTCAAATTCGGCAGAATCGCTTCCACGATAATTGTCTGCGCGGACGCGAGTTAATGCGGTGGCGTAGAATTGTTGCGACTCGTTCTGGCGAGCCGAGAAAGTGACAAGCGGTTATGAGTTACCGCCATCCGACCGTAACGTCATCTCGTATCGGCGCGCCGCATGAAGCCCCTATCTTTCGAGACGCCCAAGTCGCAAATACTGGGCAATGCGGCGGCCGCGGCGTGTTTCTTTTCTTCCGGCTTCCTCGCACTCGTTTACGAGATTTGCTGGATAAGAAAAGCCTCCTTGGTGTTCGGCGCCGCGTCCTTCGCCATGGGCACCGTCCTCGGAGTTTTTTTCGCGGGGCTCGCGATCGGTAGCTACCTGTCGGGTCGGTATGCACAACGAATGTCGCGTCCATTGGCGTGCTACGCAGTAATCGAGGTATTGATTGGCATCGCTGCGATCACAAGCCCAATAGCGTTCGGAGTGGCGGATCAAGCACTTGGCTGGCTTTACCCCTCGGTGGGCGACCATTTCTGGGCGCTCAGTGCAGTGCGACTTGTGATAGTCGCCGCCCTCCTTCTACCGCCCGCCGTCCTCATGGGGGCTACGTTGCCGCTTTTCTGTCAGCATTTTGCAGGTAGCCTCGAAAGTGTGCAGCGACGCGTGGGTCTGCTGTACGGCGTCAATACATTCGGCGCCGCGATCGGCTGTGCGACGTGCGGGTTTGTCTTGATTCCCACGCTAGGGGCCGACGTCACCTTGCGTCTAGGCGGCCTAAGCAACTTGGTGGTGGCGGCCGCGGCCTGGCTTGTGGACCGCTCGGGACGCGCTGCGAAATTCGGCGTTCGACATACGCCTTACTCCCATGAACAAGAGGTGACGCCAAAAGCCAGTGACTCTACGAGCTGCCGCGCTCTGGCTCCCATATTCTTCGTGATGGGGTTTGTGGCGTTGGCCAATGAAATCATCTGGGCCCGGTTTCTTTCTCTGCTCACGTACAACACCGTCTATACCTACACGTTGACGCTTACGGTCATTCTCTCCGGGATCGTGATCGGGAGCATCTTGGCCGCGATGCCTCTGCTCCACACCGTCAGCCCCGCCGCGACCTTGGGCGGCGTCCAGGTAGCGGCGGCCATTATGGTGCTCGGTACGCTCTCGCTACCAGTCGAGGTGTGGCAAGGCTGGTCTAGCCCTGAGGGAATGACCTGGCAACTGTTCCTGGTCGCTATGATCATGTTGCCTAGTTCCGTGCTCTCCGGCATCGCGTTTCCTTTAGCAGCGCGTCTCATCACCCGCCGCCCTGATGATATGGCCGCTCGCGTAGGCTGGCTGGCGGCTGTCAATATGTTCGGCGGCCTGGTCGGCTCGTTCGTCGTCGGCTTCGGCACCCTGCATGTCATGGGATTGCATGCAACTGTGCTGATGACGACCGCCTTTAGCGTCCTGGTCGGCCTAGTCGCCTGGTGGCGCATCGACGAGCATCTATCAAAGCGAGCGAAATGGAGTCTGTCGGTGATCGCCTGCGGTCTTTGGGTTCTTATTCCGTTGGCAAGCCCTAGCCGAATTCCGGCCGATTTCTTGGCAGCGCATGGAGAGCTGGTTGAAGTCAGGGAAGGACTGTCTGGCCACGTAACCGTCGTTCGTGGCGAGGAGGGCCAACTACGCTTAGAGGTGGATCGGCTCTGGCAGGGTGAGAATCGGCATACCCACCAAGTCCTCGCGGCGCATCTGCCGATGGCGCTTCATGACAAACCGCGGCGAATCTTGGTGATTGGCCTTGGGCCCGGACAAACCGCCAGCCGCTTTTTGATGTATCCCGTCGAGCGGCTCGATTGCGTGGATATTGAGAATGAGTTGCTAACGTTATTGCCGAAATATTTCGGCGGAAAATGGCTCCGTGATGCGCGCGTGCGATGCATCGTTGAGGACGGTCGAAATTACCTATGGCACACCGATCGTCAGTACGACGTGATTTCCATCGAGGTCGGACAGGCGTTTCGACCGGGAGTCGCTGCCTTCTACACGCGCGACTTCTATGAACGTGCCAAAACGAAATTGGGTTCAGACGGCTTGCTAACACAGTTCGTGTCTCTGGAGTTCTTCAACCATGAGGAATTGCGTACCGTCATCGGCACCTTCGCAGAAGTGTTCTCGGAATGCGCTCTTTTCCACAATCGGACAGAATTGCTCTTGGTCGGTAAGCGCGACGGCGACATTGTGCTGAGACCGGAACGGATCAGTGAGCTTATGGAAAACGACCAGGTGCGCCGCGACTTGGATTTCAGCTATTGGGGAGCCGCGGACTACCGGATATGCCAGCCGCACGTTTTTGCCGCGAATTTCCTGGCCGCAAGTCGCGACTTGAAGCGGTTCAGCGCCGGAGCACGAATAGCCCGGGACGGCGATCCTTGGCTGGAGTTTGCGACGTCTTCTCATCGAACGCCCGAAATTCAATTAGCGAAGACCGAACTAGAGCGGCACTTGACTCCACTGGCGGAGTTCGTCGATCCTGATGGCCCCCAGGACTACCAGCAAATCGCCGTGATTCGGCAACGGAATCTCGATAACTTGCTAAGTGAGGAATACATCTGGCAGGCTCGACAATGCCTCCAAGACGGCGACGCAGACCGGGCGATCACACTGCTTCAACAGGCGCTGCGATGGAACCAAGATCATGTTGGCGCGCGCGTGTTGCTCGGTGATGCGTTGGCTTCGCGAGGCCGCTACGAGGCAGCGTCCGAAGAGCTTCGCGCCGCACTAGCGACCAATCCCGGGTTTTCTTTAATAGTGAACCGGCTTGAGGCGATTACAGCGATACAAATTCGCAACAGCGCGCCGGCGGACGGCAAGACTGAGAAAAGTCATTCCATCGGCGTAACGTCGCCGCTCCGCACAAAATGAGCATCTAGGACGACTTGCCCGGCTGCAAATGCGCCCATGCCGCGTCCTCCTCAGGGCGATTCCAATCTTCGGCGAGCGCCGCTTCGCTAAGAAGCGACGCGTCTTGGGCGGAGGGCACTTCGTCCATGATCGTCACGAGAGCGCGGCGCGGCGACGCCACGACGATGGGTTCGATGAGGCGGATTTCGCCCGTCGGTTCGATGATGGCTTCGACAGTTCTCATGAATTCCAACGTATCGGGTCTGCGGTGGCTACCATCAATTCTAGCATTGGTTGAGGGGGAAGCGAGAGGATTATTCGCGATGAGTGACGGCGATTGGGCATCGCGTGTCGTGTAGCGTGGCTCGCGCTCCGCTGCGCCTGCGGACAGGCTTCGTGAGCGCGGCTAACGGGAAGGCGCGTGGAATGGCCTCGTCTTCGTGGCCATGTTGATTCACATGCTCACGCGGACGAGAGCATGCCACGCGCAGTTACTTCTGGGCTTTGGCCCAGGCTTGGTAGCGCTCTTGGTAGCCGTAGCCGAAGTAGTCGATCGAGAACTCGTTGCGGACCTTGTACTTCTTGAAGATCTTCACGACCTGCCCGTCGCTCCAGGCGGCGAGGGCCTGCTCGCGGGCGTCGACCATGCGATCCCAGAGGATGGCCTTCTGGTCGTCGGTCATCTCGGGCACCATGCCCACGTAGGCGTCGTACGTGCGCTTGGCGCCGGGGGAGTGCGTGATGATGTCGACGAGCTCGTTGGCTTTCTCTTCGCCGATCTCG
>JANOIK010001201.1:0-3179 GCA_031407585.1 Planctomycetota bacterium
TCCGCAGCGCCGCCGAGCGCACCCTCGACGGACTTGAGCACGCCATCGCCGGCGCCCTCGAACGATTCTCGCCCGCCGAGTGCCGAAACTACTTCCGAAACTCCGGATACGCTACAGGGATCTGAGTAGCGCTCTAGCCCCTCCCTTCCAGGGAGGGGGATGAGAGCACGACTACGTCGTGTCTATTGCTGCTGGGTCTGGGTGGGCGCGGCGGCTTGTTGAGCGGCTGGGGGCGTTGTCGGCATGGCCGTTGGCGTTTGCTGCACGGGCGCCTGCACCGGCGGGGCGCTGGCGAGCAGTTCGTCGACCACCGCGTCGGTGATGTCGGCAGCCGAGGTGAAGTCGAACACCACGCTGTCGTTCTTGGTCACGATGACGTTCAGACCGCGCTGCTGGGCCACGCGGCGGGCGGCGGGTTTGATCTGGTCGCGGAACTGCTGCAGGAGCTGCAGGCGGTGATTCGCGAGGGCAACCTCGGCCCGTTGCTTCACTTGGTTGAGATTCGCGCTGGCCTGCTTCTGCCACGACGCCACGGTGACCTCGTCGGCCTGCTGGCCTTCCTCGGCGGCGAGTTTGTTCTTTTGCTCGGCGATCTGGGCGTTGTAGGACTTGGCCAGGTCGACCAGTTGCTGGCTGAGGGCGTTCTGCGTCTGGGCGATGGAGCCCGCGATCTTGCGATCGCTTCCCAGGCGGCGGGCGATTTCGTCGAGATCGATCACCGCGACGGCGCCTGAGCCGCTGGCCTGGGGTCCGCCTGCGCCCTGGCCGCAGCCGGCGACGGCGAGAAGTGCAAGCGGGGCGACGAAGGTGAGGAAAGCATGCGTTCGCATGGTGGGGTCCTTTGTCATCTCTCTGTGTAAGTGTTCTGCGCGAGTTGTCGCGGGACGCGGCGCCGAATTCGCGCGGGCGGGAGCTTAGAAAACTCCCCCGATCCGCGTTAGAGCAAATCGTGCTAGCGGAGAGTTTGGCAAAATTTGCGGGTCGCGCAACCATTTCGGCTCAAACAGGTGAGAGCCGTTGCCGATATTTGTCGCTGTAAGCTGCATCGACTTTGCAGGTTGTAGCGGTCTTGCCGGCGCTCCACGCGCCCGGTTCGCCGTTTTGCCTGGGCATAAGGAGCTCACCGTGTCGTCTCGCTTCCGCAACGAATCGCTCCAAACGCGACTTTCGAACGCCGCCGTCGTACTGGCCATGGTGCTGGCATTGCGCGCGTCGTCGTCCGCGTCGGCCCAAAGCGTCCCCTCGGAGAACGTGCCCTTCGACTCCGTGGTAGACGGCAGCGCCTACCTGGGCAACACGCCACTACGCGTGTCGGGACGGTCGCGCGGCTTCGGCGAGGAGCAAGGCGAGTTGTCCTTCGGCTCGCACCTGGCGACGCCCACGATGGGTGGGCTCGGCTTCGTCGACGGGCAGTTCCGCGTCGGCGACGAGGACCAGGACTTCAGCGTCAACTTCGGCGGCGGTCTCCGCTGGCGCAATGATGACTACTTCTTCGATAGCCCGCGTATCTTCGGCCTCAGCGTGTGGTACGACGGCGAAGACACGCAGCTCGACAACTTCTTCAACCAGGTGGGCATCAGCCTCGAGCGGCTCGGCCCGCTGGTCGATCTGCGGATGAACGCGAACATTCCGCTGGAAGAACGCAAAAACGGCGACGATGTGCGGTTCACCGGCGATACGGTATTCACCGGAAACTTCATCGGTCAGGGCACGCTCGTCGACACCGACGTCTCGCTGCGGGTCGTGGACTTCGAAGTGGCGCCGCGGCTGTTCAATCTGAACGCCTGGGCGTACGGCGGCGGCTACCAGATGGACGGGGACGGCGTCAGCGATACGGGTTACAAGGCTGGCGTGCGCGGTTATCTGTACAACGACCTGGCCATGGACGTCGGCGTGTCGGACGACGACGTGTTCGGCACCAACACAGTGGTGCAGCTCATCTGGACGCCCGGTCGCGTGGCGCCCAATGTGACCAACTGGACGCACAACATCGACGACCGGATGCGCGAGCACGTGTACCGCAATGCGTACGTCGCGGTGTCGCGCACACAGACCGCGGGCGCCGTGAACCTGACGGACGCCGTGGGCAACGACATCCGCATAGTGCACGTGGACAGCGATGCGGCCGCCGGCGGCGATGGCTCGTTCGAGAACCCGCTCAATGATCTCACCACCATTGATGAGAACTCGGAAGTGGGTGATATCATTCTGGCCCACTCGACTAGCGTGTTCAACGGCCAGAACGCGACGCTGCAAGATGCTCAGCGGTTCCTTGGCGAAGGTCTGAACAACCCGCCCGACATGGATCCGCAGCTCCACATGGTGTTCACCTCCGAATTGGGTTCTATTCTGATCCCCGAATCGTCGCCGGGAGCTCGCTCGCTCGCTCGCCCGATCATTCAGAACGCGCCGGGTACGGCCGCGGTCATCCTGGCGGGCGGTAACACCGAGGTGGAGACGCTCGCCGAGATCGAGGTCTCGAACTTCACGATCACCGGCGGCACGCGCGGCGTCTTCTCGCCTACGGGCGTCGGCGACGTGAACATCAACCAACTGTCGATCGCGAACACCACGGGCGACGGCATCGAGCTGACGCCGCTCTTGGAAACCCTGGCGAACAGCACCGAACGGCTGCGGTTCACGCCCACGATCAACGAAGTCATTTTCGACAACATCGGCGGGGATGACATCGACCTGAACGGGTCGACGGGCGAGCCGAGCACGACCGCCGTCAGCGAAGCGGTCGCAATCTCGAACATTACAAGCACCAACGGCGACGGCGTGGGCATTCGGCTAACCAACCTGCGCCGGGCTGCGACCATTAACACGTTCAACTGGAATGGCGGCACGACCGGCGAGGGCGCCCTGCTCGTCCAGAATCTCGAGGACGCGGCGTTCGCGAGCCAGGCCACCGTCTCGCTCACGGGCACGAACACGATCACCGGCGGCATTGTCGGCTCGCCCGGCGAGGGCTACGGCATTCGTCTGCAGAGCGGCATTGCGGCCGTCACCGTTACCGGCACGACCATCACGAATACGGGCGGCGACTCGATCATCGCCAACGACGGCACGGCGAATTTGAACTTCACAGGCCGCGTTGAACAAACCGTCAACAACGCCTCGCTGCTGAGCGTCGAGAACGGCCACGACGGCAACATGACGTTCACCGAGCTGACCGC
>JANOIK010001218.1:0-1744 GCA_031407585.1 Planctomycetota bacterium
GCCGCCACTTTCCGTCTACTCGCCATCACGCACCAGGAGCCGCGTCATGCCCAGCGTTCGCATTCTCGTCGGGACCAAGAAAGGCGCCTTTGTCCTCACTTCCGACGAAGGACGCAAGAAATGGACCGTCGCCGGCCCCCATTTCGCGGGGTGGGAGATTTACCACCTCAAAGGCTCGCCCGTGGATCCCGACCGCATTTACTGCTCGCAGTCCAGCGGCTGGTTCGGGCAGATCATCCAGCGGTCGGACGACGGCGGCCTCACGTGGCACCAGCCGGGGACGCCCATTGGGACTCCCACAACGACGACGCCCGAGGGCATGCCGATGGGCGAGAGCAACAAGTTTGCTTACGACAGCTCGCCCGAAACCGGCCGGCCGCTCACCACGCACCAGTGGTACGACGGCACGCAACACCCGTGGGAGTTCAAGCGCGTGTGGCATCTCGAACCGTCACTCACCGACCCGGCCCTGGTCTACGCGGGCGTCGAGGACGCTGCGCTGTTCCGTTCGACCGACGGCGGCCAGAACTGGCATGAGCTGGCCGCGCTGCGCTCCGCGCGAGGCGACCAGTGGCAGCCCGGCGCCGGCGGCCTTGGCCTGCACACGATCGTGCTCGACCCCACCGATGCCAACCGCATGTACGTCGCCATCAGCTCGGCAGGCGCCTTTCGCACGGACGACGCCGGCCAATCGTGGAAGCCGATCAACCGGGGCCTCCGCTCTCCCTACATCCCCGACCCCGACGCCGAGATCGGCCACTGCGTCCACCGCATCGCGATGCACCCCACACGCCCGGGCGTGCTCTTCATGCAAAAACACTGGGACGTCCTGCGCACCGACAACGAAGGCGCCCTGTGGACCGAAATCAGCGGCAACCTGCCCAGCGACTTCGGCTTCCCCATCGACATTCACGCGCACGAGCCGGACACGGTGTATGTCGTGCCGATCAAGAGCGACTCCGAGCATTACCCGCCCGAAGGCAAGCTGCGCGTCTATCGCACGCGCAAAGGCAACGAGGAATGGGAGCCGCTGACCAAGGGCCTGCCGCAGGAGAATTGCTACGTCAACGTGCTGCGCGACGCGATGAGCGTCGATACTTGCGACGACTGCGGAGTGTACTTCGGCACGACGGGAGGGCAGGTTTACGGCTCGCGCGATGGGGGAGAGTCGTGGGAAGCGATCGTGCGCGATTTGCCGGGGGTGTTGTCGGTTGAGGCGCAAACTTTATCGTGAGATGGGAATTCGGACGGGGAGATTAGGATTAGGAGTAAGATTAGGATTAGGATTGGAATTTTGGGAGACGCGAACATGGAAAAGTCGACCGAGTTTTGGTTCGACCATGAAAAGCTCGAGGTCTATCAAGAGGCCATCGAGTTTATTGCTTGGCTTACGAAGTTACTGGAGAGCGCCTCGCGGCTCGGCGACATCAAGGACCAACTGGATCGGGCGTCCAATTCGATCGTGCTCAATCTCGCTGAGGGCAACGGCAAATACTCGGTCAAAGACCGCTGCCGATTCCTGGATACGGCGAATGCTTCCGCATTGGAGTGCGCTGCTGGCCTCGACGTACTGGTCGCGAAGGGCCGGCTAACTCGCGACGACATCCGACCGGGGAAGGAAGCGCTGCGAAGAATCGTGCGAATGCTGATGGGACTTATTAGGAGAAACTCGACCCGCCCCTACTTCCACGCTCAAGAACCCTCGGAGGATATAGGCACTTCCACTCCGAAATCCTAATCCTAA
>JANOIK010001237.1:0-3164 GCA_031407585.1 Planctomycetota bacterium
GGCAATCACTAGAAGCCATAACTTCGCTTCCAGCCCTTCCAAGAGTGAATCTAATTCCATTTTCATGAGGTTGTGTTCCTGACTGTCATTGTTGATGCGCGAACTCGTTCTTCACCCGTGCATAGTAAGTAGCGGTCTGAGGTGTCGTCCACGAAATCACACGCCGCGCGGCACCATGCGTCGTCGATAAGCTTGTCGTGACAAGGAGTTTCGTCTGACGCCTACGGAAACACATGCGTCCTACGACTGTCTGTCGATTGGCGTCAGGCACTGACGCTTCCCGTGACTCTCAGTGTCCTATCCGATTTACGGCGTCGATTGCCATACGACGGCGCTCTTGGACCTGCCATGCACCCGCGAGGTTTTTAAGGTACTCACAAGGAGAAGAATGCTGTCGTGTCTCTTGATCGGTCCGAAACGAGTTCAGATCCATGAGTCTCAATCAGCAATGTCGTCTCACCGTACGAGATTGCGAACTGCTGGCGATGCTTTGTGTTCGCGTCCGGATGGCGAGCCTCAACCAAATCGCTCGCGCCTGGTGGGGAGTATCGGATTACCAAGTCGCCGCTTGTCAACGCCGCCTAACTCGGCTCAAGCGTCACAGATTGCTCCGTGCGGCACAGGCCACACTGCTTGACCTTGCGCCACTCCGCCAACCGCTGGCGACTTGGCGGCCCGGCGAAAGGACGCCGAATCTGGCTGGCATCGCGTGGAGTCTGCAAATTCGTTGGCGATCAAGTTATCGGCGGGCCACAATCTATCTGCCGACCGTGGAAGCAGCGCGTCGATTCGGTGGGGGACGCTCAGGCCGAATTAAGCGGCCGTTTCAAGTTGCCCACGATATTGGCGTTGCCGAAATGTATTTCGCCGTGCGGCGAATACGGCCAACAAACGTGTTACTGTGGATTGGCGAAGATCGACTTGCCCCCCATCGTCGCCGCCAAAAACTCCCCGACGCAATCTTGGCATCGAGTCCTGCGACGAAACCGTTGTTGATTCTCGAATTTGGAGGACGCTACGACAAACGTCGTCTCATCGCGTTTCACGAGGACGCCGTAGAACGCGGCGTCCCATATGAGATTTGGTGAGGCGCAATTTTTCTGCCGCCGCAAAAATCCCGCTCCGCGGGAATTTCCCCTCCCACCTCAACAGCAACCCCTATGCTCGGCACGAATTCCCGCTTCGCGGAAAATTCGTGCTGTCGCCCCCGCTCTGACAGACCGCCTACGGTCGGCTCTGGTCGCTCCGCGGCAAGAGTCGCGCCAGGCCCACCCCATTCCTTCGCAACCCCACAAGCCTGTCACGCCGCTTGCTTCGCTCCGCTCTCGCCGCCTCTCTCCGGCAGTCTGAATTTCTGTTTTTGTCTTGGGGGCGGCCCGAATAAATTCGCAAATGGCCGCCCCCAACACAAAAACGTGCGAGGTGGGTAGCCTCAACATGAACGCGGATCGCCCTGCAAGTGCGAAACGCCAACAGAGGAAAAAACGATGACTACTTTAAATGGTCAACTGAACGGCAATACAAACCAACCGGTGGGGAATGGGAAGCGGAAAAAGTCGGCGACAAAAAAACGCCGCGAGACTTTGACGGTCGAGGAAAAATCGCGGCCTGCCCACGTCATTGAGCAGGGTCGCATCGTGACCCGCATCTGGGCCGAACTCAATAACTGGGGCGGCATCACCTGGCGCGTCGATCAGTATCGCGTTCCGGTGCCCAATTACCTTGGCGCAACGTATCATTCCTTTCACTTCTCGGACCTGCAGGACGCGATGCGAGGACTGTATCGCGCCAAGCAGTGGGTGAAGAAGTCGGACCGGCAGTATCGCCGCCGTCGATGGTTCGGGAATTGGTAGTTGATTGAATGAGGCCGAGTCCGGAATTCGCCGGATTGGGCCAGCAGGAAAGTCTTCTGCCGCACCTGCAAGGCGCGTCAGTGCGATTGGAAAAGGTAAATATGAAATTAGAACATTTTTTTCTGAAATCAGCGGAGGTCGTCATCGTAAATGGGGAAAGTGCGTATCTTGTCGACCGAGATCAAAGTAATTTGACGAATCTCGTTAACCCTATGGACGTGTATAGACTGGTGTATCGCCAATTCGGTAGGCCATTCCACGGGTTGGGAGAAGTCCTTGAACTTTATGTGCTCGACGAGGATTCAGAACACGACCCTGACAGGAGAATCATCATCGATTCCAGCCCCCAATGGCTCGCTAAACTAAAGGATGATTCGAGAATTAACAACAGCTAACAAAATGGCCCAGTTCGGGATTCACCGGACTGGGCCCGTCTGCTGCGTCTGCAAGCCGCAGCAGACAACATGAACACGGCTCGCCTAAGCCAATAGCTCAGGCCGCCGACACAAGGAGGGTTCCTATGAAACACAACACTGATGCAATTGCAACGACAGAAAAAAATGTCGACGCCAAGGCACATCCTGACACTTCTCCTAAAAATAATCAGGGCGTTTGGGACGGCGACGACGTTGTTATTTTTTCCTACTCGCGGGCACAGGCAATTGAAGATGGAGTGCTCATGGATGCCGGAAAGTTGGCGGTAGAAGCGGGCTTTCGTTATCCAGTCGCGTTGACTCATGCGGCCTGGTCCACATGCGTGACCGTTCCCACCGACGCTGTCGATCAAGATGAAACAGGGCGGTTGTGGGATGTTCTAAACTGCCTAAGAATTGCTGCCCGTGGCAAATCTGGCGAGTGTCTCAAGTTCATTGTCTTGGTCAAAACACCCGAAAAGAAAATAGCCCTTATCGAACTTAAATCCATCTGTGGACCCGGCGATGACCACGAACCTGTGATTACGATCATGCTTCCTGAAGAGGATTAAGCGTATTCTATTGACCTCCGCCGTCCAATCGCGCAGCGGCGGAGGTCAACCAAATTCGAGACACAAATAATAAATAAGTCACGTGTGCGGTATTTCTTTCGCGCCCCGCGCATTCCCCAGTACTGCGTACTTGGGAAATGCTCCGGCGGAATTTCGCACCGCGTGCGCGGTACGAAGATTCCGCTCCACCCCCCATGCCGACAAGTCTGCGACTTGCCTTTTGCTCTTTGCGGTGCTGAACGCACCGCCGGCCTGGACGGCCGAAGAAGCCGAGCCCGCTAGGGCGGGCTGCGGCGTCGGGCCTGAACGGCCCTCACGCGGTCAGC
>JANOIK010001241.1:0-5412 GCA_031407585.1 Planctomycetota bacterium
AAAGGTCCATCGCGGCGCAGTTGAGGCCGAGCCGATGTTGGACGAGATTGGCCGTGGCGGGCAGCAGCCGATCGGGCGTGAACGTGCCGACGATCAACAGGTCGATGTCGCGGGGTTCGACTTCGGCGGCTTGGAGTGCGCGCTCGGCGGCGGCGACGGCCATGTCGCTGGTCGCCATGCCGTCGGGGCAGTGGCGGCGCTCGCGGATGCCGGTGCGCTGCAGGATCCAGTCGGCGTCGCAACCGAGCGACGCGAGGTCTTCGTTCTTGACGACATTATCCGGCACGAAACTGCCGGTGCCGACAATCTGGACGCCGGTCAGTCGTCGAACGGGCGCTCCGCCAAATGCGATGCTGGAGTCGCTCATGAAAGTGCCTGGGACGCGCGAGAAATGAGTGAAGCGAGCGCAGGGCAGGAAGGCGCGGCCGCAAGGGTGCAGGGTACGATTTTGGCGTGCACGCCGCAAGGGTTGCACATTTAGCCGCGGAGCTTTCCGGGTGCCATGCTCTCGTCCGCGTGAGCATGTGACCTGCCGCGAATCATGGCCACGTCGGCGGACCTCCGAAGCCATAGCGCCCGAAACTCATTCACGCCGCGCGGCGTGGGCGCGGCGACTTCGGCGGCGTCTTCGCGTACAAGATCGCGTTTCCCTGTTTCCCCACCACGCGCACCGCCTTCATCTCGCGCAGGCAGTACGCGATGCGCTGAGCGGTATGCCGCGGCGCCTTGAGCTTCTCGGCAAGGTGTCCCGTGTGGAACTCCGCAGGCAGCCGCCGCGGCAGCAACCGCAGCAGGTCGGCCGTGGTCGCGAACGAGTGCGTTGCGACGATTGCCGCCAGGTGCTGGTCCTCGATCTGGAAGTCGCTCTGCGGCCGACGCCGCCGGCGCTTGCCGCAGCCCGGGTAGCGGCGCTCCTCGACGTCGACCAGCACGACCTCGAGCGTGAGTCCCTTGTGCGGAAACACGCGCGTGAAATACACCAGCTCCTCGAACACATCGAGCAGCACGCCGCGCTTCGGGCTGCGACGACGATGGATCTCGGCGCCGCCGCGCGCATCGAGCTTCACCAGTAGCTTGTTGGCCACGATCGGCTTGACGACGCGCACGCGGTGCTTGCGCAGCAGCCGACGAATCTTGTCGCGGATCGCGGCGAGCGACCCGTGCTGGATCTCCACGAGCTCACCCGCGCGCACCGCGTCGATGCGATAGCCATCGCACACGACCTCGGTGAGGCCATCGTCGCCGGCGTAGTGCGCCTTCAGTTGGCGGTGGAGGGAGGTTTCCATGCCTTCCGTGTACCAGCTTCATCCCCCCTCCCCAGCCCTCCCCGCCGAGGGGAGGGGGCCGGAAGAGGTGTTATGGTTCAATTCCGAAGTCGCGAATCGTAAACAGCGTGGTCAGCTCATACCCTTTCGCCGCGAACGCTTCGAGCCCGCCTTCGAGGCGGTCGACGATCGCCAGGACGCGCTTCACCTTGAGGCCGACTGCTTCGGCCCGCTCGATAGCCAGGAGCGACGAGCCGCCGGTGGTCACCACATCCTCGACAATCACCAGCTCTTCGCCGGCGACGAACGGGCCCTCGACGAACTTACCCGTGCCGTGTTGCTTGGCTTCCTTGCGAACCATCACGCCCCGCAGCGGCAGTCCCTCGACGCCCGCGAGCGTGAGGATCGCGGCGGTGATCGGATCGGCGCCGATCGCCATGCCGCCCACCAGCGGGGGCATCGCCCCGCGTAGCAGCTCCAGCATGCCGGCGCCGATCAGTTGGGCGCCGCGCGCATCGAGCGTCACGTTGCGGCAGTCGAGGTAGTAGCTCGCCGTCTTGCCGGATGCGAGCGTGAACGTGCCGAAGCGGAGCGACTTTTCGCGAATAAGATCGAGCAGTGCCTGGCGGTCGTACATGGCGGGGGATTTAGGATTTCAGATTTATGATGGATGATGTCGGAAGCGCGGCGAGCGTCTCAGGTCGGACATCATACATCGCAAATCATAAATCATAAATCGCGTCTACCGCTGGATCGTGATCCGCGACCCGATCGACAGGATGTCGTACACGTCGCCCACGTCCGTCGTTTTGAGCTTGAGTACGCGGCTGGCGGGTTGCGAGGCCATCGCTCCCGGGGCGCCGGGGCCGCGCAGGACGGCGGCTTGCCCCGTGGGGTTGGCAATGTTCGCGAGCAGCATGCTGCGATCTTCGGTCGGCGTCCCCGCGGGGGCATAGATGCCGCCGGCGCCGGGCGTCAGATTCTTCTGATCGACCTTCCACTCGCCTTCTTCGATCGTCGAGGTGGGATCCATTTCCAAGGCGAACTGCCCCGCGTAGCGCCGCTCGAGCTTGAGCGTCATCTTGCGCTCGCTCAGGTCGATGACCGCCGAGAACGGACCGCGCAGGACCTTCAACTCTTTGCCCGGGGGAAGCGCTGCGCCCCGCGAGATGCCGTTGATCTTTGCGAGCAGCTCCGCCGGCACGTCATATTTCTTGGCGATCAAATCGAGCGTCTCGCCGTCCTTCACCAAGTGCGGCGGCAGCAGGCGGTGCGCGGGCGGGCCTTCGTAAATCACGCTCCCCGCGAGTTGGGCGAGCAAGTCGTTCACCCACTTCGACTCGGCCGGCGTGAGCGAAGGATCCCCGTACCATTCCGAGAGCATCGTCAGCGCTTGGGCGAGTTCGCCCCGATCGAGGGCGCCTTCGACGGCGACCTGCGCGGCGGCGAACATCGACGCCCCGCCGGCCGGAGTGGTGGCAGGCGTCGTGGCCGTCGTTGTCGGCGTCGTCGGCGTGGGTGTAATGTCGGCGGCTGGCGGCGTGGTTGTCGTGCTCGCGGCGATGGGCGGCGCGGCGTCGAACGCGAGCGCGTTCGCCGTGGCATCGCTCGCCGCATCGGATTCGCCGCCGGGCAGGGCGGGCATCTCCGGCATCGCGGGCGTGGTTGCCGCGCTGCGTGCAACGGGCGAGGACTCAATGTTGGGAGTCGTCGAAGTGGTGGTAGCGTTCGCTGCCGGCGTCCATGGCGGCGCCGTGGGGCCAGCGGGCGCAGCCGTGGGCGGGTTCAGTTGAGCCGAAGCGAACGGCGGGGCCGCGCCGCCTGCGGCCGGCGGCGTCGCGGCATCGGCCGTTGCACTTCCCGACAGCGCGGCAAAATCGTCAGGCCCGCCCACCTCGAGCGTGCTGGTCGACCATTCTTCCAGCTCGGGCGAGAGCTTCGGTTCGGTGGAGTTGATCTTCACGTACAATAAGACGCCGACCGCGGCCAACAGGGCGATTGTGGCGAGAGGACGAAGGGAACTCACGGCTAGTTCTCCTGACGAGAGAGACGCATTTTCGATGGCGCGCAGTTTGCGGCGCGGCGGATCGTAGAAAATCCCCGCCGCCGAGGCCATGCCAGTCTCGCCGAGGTATCTTTGTCAGGGCGCGTGCTAGCAGCCGGCGCGAGCGACGGCTTAAGAATCGCGATCCTGTCAAGCACAAAAATGCGCGCGACTTTTCGCATTTAAGAAACGGATTTGTTGCGCAGCCGCTGCGAAAGTATAATCACGCGCAGAAGAGCCTCGTGCGGCGTCGCGCGAGGACACGCTGCCGTCGAAGACCACCAGCGAGTAGACGCCCTGTGATTTCCGTTCGACCCAAGATCGCCGAGCTGGTGTACCAACTTTATGCCCGGAGCCTGCACCCCGAGCTGTTCGACTCCCACCAGTCGCACACCGTGGAACGCGGCGGGTACAAGGCGACCATCCAAATCACGTCGGCCGGGCATGTGGTCGCGTGGCAGTACGGCGGGCTGACGCTCACCGAAGTGGCCGCCGGCGCTCAGCACCCACTGCCGAAGCTGCGCCGCCTGATGGCCTGCCGACTCAAGGGCGAGCGGTCCGACCGTTTGGAAATCCGCCCCGGCGTGAGCTACGAGATGCAGTTCTCGCTCGAGCCCGCCGACCCCGAGAAGTTTGTGGCGTACCAACGCGAACTGACGCTGCAAGCCACGCGCAAGGGCATGCTCCAACGTTTCGCCCCCAGCGGCCGACTCACCTCCGGCGCGCTGAGCTATGTGAACGTGGAGTCGCGCGACAAGACGCTTTGCGTCCAAGCGTTCCACACCTTCCCCGACGACTGCGCGGTGCTCAAGATCCAGTCGTGGTATCGGCTGGGATAAGGAATAGACCGCGGCCAATTCCGTTCTCTGCTCTCTACGCTTCGCCGCTGCGGGATTCGGCGAATTCTTTGATCGCGGCCGTCACTGCGTCGGCGTTTTCCATCGGCGTGAGGTGGCCGCCGGCAATTTCTTCCAGCCGCGCATCCGGCAGCGCGGCGACGATTGCCTGCATTTCTTTCGGCGTGCTGATGACGTCGGCCTGCCCCACAATGCCCAAGCAGGGGCACTTGATGCGCTTAAGCTCGTCGCGCACATCTTCGCGACGGGCCATGCCGCGCTGAGCGGCGGCGATCGCTTGCGGTGATTGCCGGAGGATCATCGCCTTCACCGCGGCGACCACTTCGGGCCGCTGCTCCAGAGTTTGCGGCGAGAGCAGCTTCGGCATCATGGCGAGCGCCGGCTCAGCACTGTTCGCATCGAGAACGGTGCTCGCCATTTTTAGTCGCCCCGCGGCCGCGTCTTCGGCGTCGCCGACCGCACGCGTGTCGCATAGGATGAGCCCCCGCAACCGCAGGGGATGGTTGAGCGCGATCTGCCATGCCGCGTAGCCGCCCATGGAGAAGCCGGCCAGCACGACCGGCTCGACCACGCCGAGCGCATCGAGAACGGCCAGGACATCATCGGCGTAGCGGTCCATGCTCACGCCCGCCTCGACGTCGGCCGGTTCGATCGTGCTCTTCCCGAAACCGCGCAGGTCGGGCGCGATGACGCGAAACTCGCGCCCCAGCATTTCAATCTGGCCCGCCCACATCTCGCGATCGACCGGAAAGCCGTGCAGCAGCACCAGGGGCAGCCCGGAACCGCGCACCTCGCAACTGAGCGTCACTCCGCCAACGGGAATCTTGTGTTCAGCCATGTTTGCACCTCCGGCGAAAAGGCGACGCCTTCCGCCATATCGTCAAAGGATTACTAGCTTCGACTTTTCATACGCCACACTTTCCCATGCAATCCGCGTGCCCAGTGGCGTCCGAAGAGTTTTTTCCGCAGATGGCGCAGATTACCGCAGATAGAAAGTCAGCGACGGCAAAATCTGCGATCATCTGCGCCATCTGCGGAAAAAGTCCGAGATTGTTCCGAAGAGTTACTCGGCGGATTGATCGGCCAACGCCCGCTCGAACAGGTCGAGCTGCCGCTGCATCACCTGAAAGTGCGGCGCCAGCTCGACGGCCTTGGCCTGCGACGCGACCGCCTTCTCGTAGTCGCCCACCGCGTAGTAGCACCGGCCGAGCGTGTCCAGATAGCTGGGCTCCTCGGGGGCGAGCTC
>JANOIK010001253.1:0-2960 GCA_031407585.1 Planctomycetota bacterium
GACCTCGCCGGCGTCTGCTGGCACGTGAGCTAAGTAAAACGAAGTAACGCCCCGGCCGCCAATAGCCAACGGGCGTCAGCAATTGTTCGACTGCACCTCTAAGCCGCGCAGCGGCGGCATAGCTTAGCTCTCACGCGATCGCTCTGTGCCTAAGCAGGATCAATAGCAACCCCGCCACGCTCAGTCCTGCCGTGCTCGGCTCCGGTACCGACGTAAACACGCGCACCTGGTCGTAATAATCCGTGACGCCCAAACTGACGGTGAGCGTGTGGCGGTCCGCCGAGATTGTTGCCGAGTCGCCGGCCGCGGTGCCGGGACCAAATTCGAACTCTCGGAAATTAGCGCTCGCCGCGCTAGGGTACGCAGTTCCCGGCGCCCCAACCGCGTCGCTTGCCGTGAGGCTGGCCCGCGAGAGCGAAAGTCCAATAATCTGCTTCGCAAATGTTACCGAGCCGCTCAGTCGAACGGGGACATTAACGGGGTCGAAGTGCAAAAGATGGACATCGACGACAGTTCCTGACGCGATCGTGCCAGCGTGAAGATCGGCGAATTGATCGTAGAGCCCTGGCGTCCCATTCACATCGACGCTGATCAAACCGCTCGCGATCGCGGACAGGCGTTCTTCAATCAGTGAGATTCCCGTGTTGCTTTGAAACTGATTCCATGCGACGGAGGGCGGGGCCGGCGCGGCGACGATGGCGCCCGTGACGGGGCCTAAGCCGAAAACCGACGCGGAATGGAAAGCAAGAATCAGGGGCGTGAACAAGATGCATGCGCACTGCGAGCAACGAACGACGTTCATGGGGAATCCTCCGACGACAATGAAAAGAAGAAAAAACGGCGATTGTACTTCACCGCCCTCGATTCTAGACTTTGCCATCGAATCTTGCCAAACATCGAACGTTTCCCGCTGCAATTGACAGCGGATGCTTTGAGTCGATCTGCGAAAAACTCCCCTCACGCAAACCTCGGCGTCGCCCAGTGACCGCCCTCGCGGTACTTGCGACCCAACAGCGCCGAAGCCTGGTCATCGCCGATGATTTCCTCGGCGGCCGGGTCGAACTTCAGACTACGCCCAACGCGGATCGCGATGTTCCCCAGGTGGGCCGCCGCGGCCGTGCGGTGCGCGATCTCGGCATTGGTGAAGGACTTTGCCTTGCCCCGCAGCGAATCGAGAAAGTTCTGGTGATTGTCCTCGACGCTCCCCTTGGGCGGGCCGCTCAGCTTGCGATCGATCGGCACGTTTCGCTCGCCGCGCAATTCGAACTTGCCGCGCTTGCTGATGAACATCTTTCCCTTCGTGCCCGTGTACTCGACGCCCGTGTCGACGCCGTTGGGATAGCTGGTCGACCAGAGTCGCTGCTCGTAGATCAGCATCCGCTTGCTGCCCGGTTTTCCGTCGCCTGCCCACTCGAGGGTCACCTGCGCCGTATCGGGCCACTGCTGATCGTCGTCGAAGAAGTACTTGCCGCCGACGGCGTTGACTGATGTGGGGTGCGTCTCGACGCCGAGGCCCCACAGCGCCAGATCGAACTCGTGGGCGCCGTCGTTGCCAACGTCCCCCGTGCCGAAGTTGTGCCACCAGTGCCACGTGTAGTGCCACCGGTTCTCCTGAAACGGCATCCACTCCGCGGGGCCGACCCACGTGTCGTAGTCGACTCCCGCCGGCGGGTCGGAAGGTTGCTTGTGGCCGATGTCGTCGCGCCGCTGGCAGTTCCACGCGCGAGCAATCAAGATGTCGCCGATCACGCCCTCGCGCAGCATCGCGATCGCCTCTTGGATCGCCGCACTCGTGCGTGACTGCGTGCCGTGCACAACCGTGAGCCCCGACTTCTTCGCCGCGGCCACCAGCAATTGCCCCTCGCGGAAGTTGTGCGAGCAGGGCTTCTCGACGTAAACGTGCTTGCCGGCTTCCATCGCGAGCAGCGCCGCCGGCACGTGCCAATGATCGGGAAGGGCGATTGACACGGCGTCGATCGACTTGTCGTCGAGTGCGCGGCGAAGATCGGTGATGGTTTTGGCGCTGGGAGCGTTCTTGCTCTGTTCGCCCAGCCGCTTCTCGTCGATGTCGCAGATGTACGCGACTTCGGCATCGGCTAGCGAGGCCAGGGAGGTGACGTGATGCGACCCTTGATTGCCCGTCCCGAAGACCGCGACGCGGACCCGCTCGTTGGCGCCGACGGCCCGGGAGTGCGGCGCGGCCAGCGACGCCCACGCGGCCACGCCGGCGCCGGCCGCGGCTTGTTGCAGAAAACGGCGTCGTGGCAAAAGGCGATTCTCGGCAGGCATCACAACCCCGTTCTGTCCTTGATGAATACTGTTGATCTCAATGAAGACTGTTGACCGACGGCGCCAAAATCTTGCGACGACGCCACTGCCGCACGCATGCCCGGTTGAAATAGAATGGCCACGAGCCATTTCCAGCGGCCCCTTCAAAAAGGCACGCGCGCCGCAAGCTCGTCTTTCGCTCAATTCACTCTATCCGCGGCCGATGCGCCGTCACAGGCGTCAGCACGCAAACCCTGGCAGGATTCCCGCATGGTTAAACCCCAAGCCGATGAAAACGGGCCGGTTGGCGTCATCGGCCTGGGCCTGCTGGGCACAGCACTGGCCGAGCGACTGCTGGCGGCGGGATACGCGGTGTGCGTTCACAATCGCACGCGCGAGAAGGCCGAGCCGCTGCTGGCTGCCGGCGCGCGGTGGAGCGACAACCCGCTGGCCGAGTGCCGGCGCGTGGTGATCTCGCTCTACACGACCGATGTCGTCGAGCAGGTGCTCGCGGAGCTCGACGCAGAGTCGCACGCGGGCGTGCTGCTGCTCGACACGACGACCGGCGACCCCGTACGCACGCCGGCGCTCGGCGAGCGCCTCGCCCGCGCGGGCGTCGATTACCTCGAGGTCCCGATTTCCGGCTCGAGCGAACAGACGCGCCGCGGCGAGGCCACGGCGCTCGTCGCCGG
>JANOIK010001261.1:0-2953 GCA_031407585.1 Planctomycetota bacterium
CCTCGCCAAATCGCCCTTCAATTCGCCCCCAAACCTCTGCTTGCAGCTTCGCTTCCCGCCCCCCGCGGCCCCGAAAACAAATTCCCGAAATCTCACCCCCATGTACTAGAAATTGTGCCAGCGCTCCTGCTACGATTCACCATACACGTAAACGCACGTACACACAATCGAGTGCGTCCCCAACGCCCAACGCCCCATCCACAGCACCACTCCCAACCCCGCCAAGTGCAAAATTCAAGCACGAGACACCCATGCCTCACCCGCAACTCCAACGCGCGCAGAGCTTTACGCAAAGCCTCGCCGCCGGAGCGGGGAATTTTGGCGCGATGAACGCGATTTTCACGGCGCGCTCCACAATCAGCCACGCGAGAAAACGCGGCCTCCCGCCAGCCGGGGGCGGAAAACGCCAATTTCAAAATGAAGGGCCGAGTTCAACAATCCTCGGGAAACACGCGCATCGGCAGGCCATTTTGGAATCCGGCCCCCGCGCCGCCTGTCCAAAATTCGGCCCCCCGCGATTAACCCGCATCGTCGTTCGCGCTCACGCGCTCGAACTTGCCGAATACCATCCGGCCCGCGCTCGTCTGCAGCACGCTCGTGACCGTCGCCTGCACGCTGTGGCCGATGTGGTCGCGGCCGCCCTCGATCACCACCATCGTGCCGTCTTCCAGATAGCCGATGCCCTGCCCGTGCTCTTCGCCCGGCTTCATGATCCGCACCTCCATGCTCTCGCCCGGCAGGAACAGCGGCTTCAGCGCGTTCGACAGGTCGTTGAGATTGATGACCCCCACGTTGTGCAGCTTCGCGACCTTGTTCAGGTTGTAGTCGTTCGTCACGACCTTCCCCTCGAGATGCTTGGCCAGCAGCACGAGCTTCTGGTCCACCGGCTGCCCGGCGAACTCCGGCAGCTCGCGGTCGAACACCACCAGGTCGACCTTGGGGTCGCTCCGCAGGCGGTTGAGGATGTCGAGCCCGCGCCGCCCGCGCCCGCGCCGCAGCCGGTCGCTCGAGTCCGCGATCGCCTGCAGCTCCGCCACGACGAACTGCGGCATGATGATCTGGTTGTCGACGATCCGCGTCTCGATGACGTCCGCGATCCGCCCGTCGATCACCACGCTGGTATCCAACACGTAGGGCTTGAGACCCTTGATCTCCTTGGCGAACTCGACGTACGGAATGATGAACCGGAAGTCGTCCTTGGTCTGCATGAGAATGCTGATGCAGGTGTAGCACAGCACCATGCCCAGGATGAGCAGCGCCCAGGGCGTGAAGGCGCTCTCGGCGCTCAGCGCGATGCTAAACGCCGTCTTGAGCACAAACGTGAGAAACAGCCCGATGATCAGCCCGAAGTACACCGAGGTGATCGTGTCGAGCCGCTTCCGGCCCAGCTTCATGTCCAGGCCGATGATCGCCGCGGCCGTCGCCACGAACCCCGTGAACACGAGCCAAGGGACGTAAACCGGCTCGCGCGGCAGCAGGTCGCTCTGGGCGAACTGCGCGCCGATGCCCGCGGCGACCAGCAGAAAGACGCAGCGGAGGATAACGAGGGCCATGCGGTCGGGTCGCCGAGCTTGGGGGAGCGGAATCTCTTGATTCTACCACGCCACTGGCCAAAACCAATCCTAACCCTTGCGGCCGCTCGGATGGCCACTCGTGCCGCCGCCCAACCCGGCGCTCTGCCGCTCGAACTCCTCCAGCGCGAACCGGTCGGTCATCCCCGACAAATAGTCCGCCGCCGCTCGCGGCAAACCTTCGCTCGCAGCCACCGCGGCAAACTTGGGGGGCAAGCGCTCGGGCTCGGCGAGTATGGCGTCGAACATCGTCGCAAGCGCCTCGCCCGCATGGGCGCGCTCCACCAACAACGTGGGATGCCGGTAGACACGCGCGAACAGCAGCCGCTCCAGCTCACCCTGCTGCTCCGCAACGTCGCTGGAAACCGCCGCGATCGGCGCGTCGTGCTTCAGCACGTCGCGAGCATCACGCGGCGCCAAGCGTTCCAGCCGCGCCTTCGTCGCGCTCAACAGATCGCCCACCAGCACATCGATCACCTCATGCACCGCCGCCCGGCGGAACTGCTGCTCGTCGAGCGCCGCGTAACGCAGCCGGGCCCGCGCCGCGGCCGTTCGCCACAACGCCGAGCCGTCGAGCTCGCTCAGCGCGAGCAGCCCCAGCTCCACCGCGTCGTCCGCATCATGGGCGTCGTACGCGATGCTGTCGGCCGCGTCGACGACCTGGCTTTCCAGCAACCGCCCCGCGGCCACGGCGCCGGCGCCCTTCCCACTCTCGGCCGACTTGTTTGCCCGCACCGCCTGCCCGGCCAGCACCTCTCGCGACAGGTTGAGACCCGGAAAATCCGGATACCGCGTCTCGAGCAGCTCGACGATGCGCAGCGCCTGTCGGTTGTGGTTGAACCCGCCGTGACCCGCGAGCTTCTCGTCGAGCACATCCTCCCCCGCGTGCCCAAACGGCGGATGCCCAATGTCGTGCATCAGGGCCAGCGCCTCGATGAGGTCCTCGTTGAGTCGCAGCGTGCGCCCGACCGTGCGGGCGATCGACGCGACCTCGAGCGTGTGCGTGAGCCGCGAGCGGTGGTAGTCGCCCATCGCGCCGGTGAAGACCTGCGTCTTGTGAGCCAGGCGCCGGAACGCGCTCGAGTGGACGATCCGGTCGCGGTCCCGCTGGTAGGGGTTGCGATAAGCGTGCGCGGGCTCCGGATGCACGCGCCCCGCCGTCGCGGCGCCGTGCATGGCGTAGGGAGCCAGCGAGGAATCGTCGGTGCTCATGAGTTTGCTAGCAGTGTTGGAGCATTTATAGGATGCCTCGTGATTGCCAACAAGATCGGCGTGTACGCCGCGCGCCAACATGGGCATAATCCGCACGCCATGCGATTCCGCGTCCAACTCGATACCTTCGCCGGTCCGCTCGACCTGCTGCTCTACCTCGTGCGCAAGCA
>JANOIK010001270.1:0-4626 GCA_031407585.1 Planctomycetota bacterium
CCGCAAGGCGGCTCGACCGATTTCCTCGCCGCCGCCAATTGGGCCGGCGGCACCCAGCAGGCCGAGCCCACGGATCCCGAGGCCCTCCATTGGAACACGGCCCCTGCCGACAATTGGCTCGCCGTGATGTCCAATGCGCCGAATGTCGCGCAGCAAATTCCGCTTAGTGCCAACTCCAGCGTCATGGCCATGGAGATCGTCGGCAACGGCGCCACGATGGCTCTCCGCGTCAACACGGGCGCCCGCCTTACGGCGCGCAACGGCATGCGCATCTCCCCCGGCGGAATCCTCCGCCTCCGCGGCGGCGAAATCAACACGGTTCGCGAAATCGATATTCGACTCGGCGGAAAGTTCGACGGCGAAGGACTGATCAACGGCCAGCAGGCGGTCATCGCGGGCATCGCCGAGTTTGCCAACAAAGGCCTCTTCGAACCGAAGATGGTCAATCGCGGCATTGTGACCATCGCGTCCGACGCCGACGCCAGCTTCGACGCGGGCCGGCTGCTCATCCAGGGCGACTACCAGCAGTTCTCCTCCGGCGTCCTGGAGTTGAGCGTCTTTTCCAACGGTGGCGTCGCAGGGCTCAACTACGATCAGCTTGCCGTCACCGGCAAGGCGGCTCTTGCGGGCGTGCTCTCGGTCACCGCGACGAACCCCACGAGCCTGCCGATCGGCGCCGCGTTCCAAATCGTCACCGCCACCGGCGGCCTGACCGGCGCCTTCACCTCGATCTTGGGACCCACGCTCGCCGCGGGACGGACGTGGGCCGTCGACTACACCTCCACGATCGCCACGCTGCGCGTCGTCGCGGGAACCGCACAGCCGACCGACTACCTCTCGCGCTGGCGGCATTCGTTCGCGCTGGACTCGGGCGCCGACCTGAACGGCGACGGCCTGACCGACGGCGACGACCTACTCCTCTGGCAGCGAGGCGTCGTGGCGCTTCCCGCCGCGTTGTCCGTGCCCGAGCCCGCCGCCGCAATGTTGCTGCTGACGGGCGTCGCCGGGGCCTTGTCGCGAGTGCGCCGCAGCCGGCGTCGCGCGCGTTGCTAGGGCAGCCAGCACTTAGGCGCCAATTTTGGGGGCGGCGTGCCACGCCGCGTCGCTTTTTTGCAACAATCGCCCTGCGCTTACGCTCTTGCTTTCAGCTGCGACGGTCACCCGCAAGCAGACGGCACTTTGACTTTTAATCCGACCTTAACGATCGCCACGGCGCCAGCGTCGCAAGTTTGACAGGTTTTCACGGCCCGAATACCATGAGCCTTACAGCGCGAAGGCGAAAGATTTCGGGCCAACTTGGCCTGCCGCAGTGCGAGCGATTCGCTCGGCACGGCAGGTGCAACGTGGGACCGAGCGAGTCAACGATGCTGACTCGCAGACGCGGCACGATGTCGAACAAAAAGTCCGCGCAGGGTCGACTCTTTTTTTGCTTACTCGCCGCGGAAGCGGCGAAACAACGCCGGTCACCCGGCCGACGACACGCCACGCGACGGCCAAACGCGTGAGCGCACAATGCACGACGCGACTCCCTTGAATATTGCTTCTTAGGAAAGGCCCCTTGATGGCAACCTCTGAGAGCTTGGAGCCCTTGGGCCACTTGCCCCACTCCGCACTTGAAGCCAGCGCGACAGGATCGACCCTGAGCGCGGCAACGACAGTCCTCGCAAGCACGGTCCTCCCGTCGCGCAACCCCAGGTCAAAGGCCCGCACCTTGCGACAGAACGGCGGGATTCGCGGCAAAGTTCTTCCGCCGCGACCGCGCCGAGGCGGCGTCACCGCCTATGTACGGCAACTCGCCGCCACCAGCGTGCCGCTGGTCCTCGCCGACCTCGTGTCGCTGTTCGCCTCCATCGGCATTTGCTCGCTGCTGGGTTTGCAGTGGCTCAACCCCGCCGACGAAACCTCGCGCGCCATCGTCTGGCTCCCGTCCATCGGCATGGCCTGGATCCTGGTCAACAGCGTGCTCGGCCTGTACCCCGGCGTTTGCCTTGGTCTGGTCGACGAGATTCGCCGGCTCTCGATGTCTCTCACCGTCGTGGCGCTCATAACCGCCTCACGGTTCCGCATCCACACGCCGTGGTTCGCCGAGCGCGTTGCGTTCCTCATCGTGACCTACTTGCTCTGCATGTTCCTGGCGCCCATCGTGCGCAGCATGGTTCGCAAGCGCCTCGCGAAGTTCTCTTGGTGGGGCTTTCCGACGCTCGTCTGCGGAAACGACGCTGCGGCGTTTGGCGTCGACCAATGGCTGCTCGACAATCGCCGCCTTGGCCTCCGCCCGCTCGGCGTGATCGCCGACTCCCGCATTCTCGAGGTCGACCGCGACTCGTCCCGCTATCTCGGCGCCTGGAGCGACGCCCGAGGAATCGCCGAGAGCCGCAGCGCCTATTGGGCGATCATGGTCGAGCCCGACGAATCCGAGCAGTTGCAGAACGGCGCCACGTCGGTCATCGAGCAGCACCTGGGAACCATTCCGCTGGTCTATATCGTCTCGAAGCTCACCGGCATCCCCGACCATTGGGACCGCCACCAGATGGACGAAGGCCTGCCCGGCGTCATGGTCGAGCATCACTTGCTGCTCCCCATTCCGCAGATCGTCAAACGCGGCATGGACCTCGGCATCGCGGTCATCGCGGGCACGCTGCTCATGCCCCTGTTCGCCGTGCTCGCCATCGTCATTAAGCTCACCTCGCGCGGCCCCGTCTTCTTCGGCCACGAGCGCGTCGGCTTCGGCAACACGCGGTTCAAGGCGTGGAAGTTCCGCACGATGGTCGCCAACGCCGAGGCCGAGCTCGAAGCCTATCTCACCAAGCACCCGGAACTGCGGGCCGAGTGGGAGACCACGCAAAAGCTCAAAGACGATCCGCGCGTCACGCCCATCGGCCGCTGGATGCGCAAGTGGAGCGTCGACGAGCTGCCCCAGCTCTGGAACGTGCTGGTGGGCGAGATGAGCGCCGTCGGCCCGCGGCCCATCGTTCCCTGTGAAATCGAAATCTACGGCGAGCACTTCGAAATCTTCTGCAGCGTGCTCCCCGGCATGACCGGCCTGTGGCAAGTCTGCGGCCGCAACGACACGTCGTTCCGCGAACGCATCCAGCTCGGCGTGTACTACATCCACCACTGGTCGCCGTGGATGGATTTGTACCTGCTCGTCCGCACCGTGAAGACCGTCTTCTTCACCAAAGGCGCGTACTAACCCCATTTGAATTCTCCGGCCCCCTCCCCCTTGAGGGGAGGGCTGGGGAGGGGGTCTGAAGCGGGTACACGCGCCGCATCACGCGCCCAAATACTCGGCGACCCGTCGCACAATCCGCGGCGCCGCCTCCCCATCCCCATACGGATTCGCCACGCGCGTCATCCGTTCGTACGCCGCCGCGTCGTCCAGCAGCCGCAGCGTCTCCGCGACGATCCGGTCCGCGTTCGGCCCCACCAGCTTCACCGCCCCCGCGGCGACGCCCTCGGGCCGCTCGGTCGTGTCCCGCATCACCAGCACCGGCTTGTTGAGCGTGGGCGCCTCCTCCTGCACGCCGCCCGAATCGGTAAGGATCAGCCGGCTCGCCTTCGCGAGCGCCACGAACTGGGCGTACGGCTGCGGCGGGATGAGCCGAATGTTCTCGCGCTCGCCCAATCGAGCGTGCACCACGTCCTTCACTCGCGGGTTGAGGTGCACGGGGTACACGAGCACCAACTCCGGCCGCGCGCGAGCGATTTCGCCGAGCGCCGCGCAAATCTCCTCGAACCCGCCGCCGAAGTTCTCGCGGCGGTGCCCCGTCACCAGGATCATCGGCCGTGTGAGCGCATCGGCGCCCGCAACGCCCGCGAGCTCGGCCCGCAGCGCCGCCTGCACCTCCGGCCGCTCTTGCCGCCGCAGCTCCATCATCAGCGCATCGATCACGGTATTGCCCGTCACCAGCACGCGTTCCTCCGGAATCCGCTCGGCCAACAGCGCCTGCCGCGCCGTCTCGGTGGGCGCGAAGTGCAAATCGCACAGCGGGCTCACGAGCCGCCGATTCGCCTCCTCAGGAAACGGCGACGCGATGTTCCCCGTGCGCAGCCCTGCCTCGACGTGCCCGATGGGAATGCGACGGTAAAAACTCGCGAGCGCCGCGCACAGCACCGTCGTCGTGTCGCCCTGCACCAGCACCATGTCCGGCGCCAGCTCCGCGAGCGCACGATCGCAACGCTCGACCAGCCGCGACGTGAGCCCGGCCAGCGTCTGGTTCTGCTCCATCGCATCGAGGCTCGCGTCGATCTCAATTCCAAACAGGTCGATCACCTGCTGAATCATCTCGCGATGCTGCCCGGCGTTCACCACCACGGGCGTGAGGCCCTCGCACGAGCGCAGCGCCGCCACCACCGGCGCCATCTTAATGGCCTCCGGCCGAGTCCCAATAAACACCGCGATTCGCTTCGTCATCAACGCCGCTCACAAATTGACCCTCTGCTATCATCATCACCCCGCTGCCCCTCCGCAAACGCGTCCGCCTCCCCCATTCCCCATTCCCCATTCCCAGTCCCTCTGCTATCGTCCCCGCTTCCTCGGAGCCTCCCCGCACATGCCCCTGCCCTCCTTCCACCGCCGCACCCGCGTCGCGTCCTCGGCCGCTCCGCGCCTCCTCAACGTCCGCC
>JANOIK010001282.1:0-7637 GCA_031407585.1 Planctomycetota bacterium
GCCACGCCCTCCGGGATCCCGGAGGGCGTGGCCCTCCGGCTGGGCGAATATCCTAGCCGTATGGCCTCACGCCACCCGCTCGAACGGCAACGTCATCCAGCTCTCCGCCCCCGCGAGCTCCGGCAGCAAATGATGCTCGAACTCGATCACCATTCGCGTCAAAGCGGCCACCGAGTCGGCGTGCATCACCTCGAACACCCGGCGACGTCGGTTCTCGACCGTTCGCAGGCTCACGTCGAGCCGCTTGGCCATGGTGCGGTTTTTACAGCCTTCGAGAATCAGCTGCAGCACTTGCCGGTCGTGGGGCGAAAGCCGGCGAAACCGCTCCTCGAGGGCCTGCTGGTGGGCCCGCCGGCGAAGCTCCTCCTCGCTCTTGGCGAGCGCCTCCTGAATGAAGCTCCACAGTTCGTTCTCGCGGCACGGCTTGTCGAGCACCGCCAGAACCCCGCTGCGCATCGCACGCACGGTGAGCGACGTTTCGGCGTAGCCGGTAATCAAAATCACCGGCAGGGCAAGGTTTCGCTCATGAACCTGCTGCGCGACAGCAATCCCGTCCATGTCGGGCATCCGATGGTCGAGAACGATGCACCCTAACTGTGTGGGCTGCGTACGGTCCAGTTCGGCGAGAAAGGGATGCGGTCCGTCGAACGTTATGACTTGATAGCCGAATGACTTGACCAATTCCGCGATGGCGCGCGATGCCTGAGCATCGTCATCCACCGAGTAGACGAGCGTGTCGCTCGCCGGTAATTGCTGAGACATGAGTCTGTCGCTTTGTGTTGCCGCCGCGCGGTCGACTCCGACGAAGCCTCGCATCGAGCCCCTCGATTGGGGGGCTCGTCGGTCTTGCCGTGCACGACGAGTGCCGTGAACTACATTGATTTCACGCCGTTGCAGTTTATCGACTGATTGTTAATGCGGCTATCCTAAAAGCCGCAATGCAATTGCCGCATCCGCAGTTCCCGAAATACGGATTCGGGTACCCGCAACCGCGAGTCTGCACTCGCGAAACGGCAATTCATGCGGGTAAGCAAATGCGATAAGAGCCACCGGCTTTGCCGGTGGACTCCGCTGCGCCGAGAAGAGTCCTCCGGCGGAGCCGGTGGCTTTTACTGGAGCACTTATTGAACCTTCTCGACCGCGACAACCATGCGGACGAGTTCTGCAAGAGAATCGGCGGCCATCTTCTGAAAGACGCCGTGGCGATGCAGTTCCACGGTTCGCACGCTGCATGCCAGCTTGCGCGCGACCACCTTGTTTGCGTCGCCTGCCGTGATGTACTGCATCACTTCGCGCTCCTTGGGCGTGAGCGTATCGAGCCGCCGCAGCACGTCGTTCCTCGATTGCTCGGCCGCCATCGCTTGGCGGTCCCCCGCCAGGGCGTCCCGAATGGCCTCCCACAGTTCGTCGTCGTCGCAGGGCTTTTCGAGCAGGGTGATGGCGCCGTTCTTCATAGCGCGAACCGTTCCCGCGGTGCTGGCAAATGCCGTGAGCACGATCACGGGAATTGACTGGCCGCGTCGCAGCAGCTCCTCCTGCAATTCGAGCCCGCTCATGCCCATCATGCGCACGTCGGTCACAAGGCACGCCGGGCGGCGGCCGTCGTATTCGGTGAGAAATTCTTCCGCCGAGGCGTATCCGCGCGTGGCGACGCCCATTGCGGCAAGCAGCGCCATCACGGCCTTGCGGGCCTGATCGTCGTCGTCGACCACGAAGATAATCGGTTGTTCGCTCACGTCGTTCGTGCCGCCGCGGCGGGTAAGGTGACCTGAAATGTTGTGCCGCGCTCGTTCTCGTTCGCCTGGAAGTCGATCTGCATCTGGTGCGCTTCGGCAATGCTCTTACAGAGCGACAGCCCCATGCCCATTCCGTCGGGCTTGGTCGAGTAAAACGCGTCGAACACACGCGGGGCGTCCGTGGGCGCGACGCCGCAACCCGAGTCTCGGATCGTCAGGCAAACCTGCTGGTCCCGCGCGAATGTGCGGGTAAAGATGCGGCGATCGGCGGGTGCGGCGCCGCGCAGAGCGTCGCAAGCGTTTTTCAGCAGGTTGACCACGACCTGCTCCAGTTGAATTCGGTCGCCGGAGACGCGCGGCAGGTCGTCAGCGAGTTCGAGCCGGAAGTTGGACCGCGCGTTGCGGATTTCGTACGCCATCATCTCGACCGCGCCGGTGACCACGTCGTTCAGATCCAGCGACTCGATCTTCACGGGACTAGCTTTGGTGAACTCGCGCAGCCGGCGAATGATCTCGACCGTGCGAACGATGGCGTGTGAGATTTCCTTGCTGCAGTCGATGGCGCGATCCGTAGCACCGCCGCGGCCGAACTCCAAATGCCGTCGGGCCGCTTCGGCAAAGGTCTTCGCCGCGTGAAGCGGTTGATTCAATTCGTGAGCAATGCCGGCGACCATCTCACCCATCGTCGCCAACCGGGAAAGGTGCGCCAGATGCGACTCCTTCTGGCGAAGCTGGTCGGCCGCCTCTTTCAGCTCCGTCACGTCGCGGCCCACGGATTGGTACTCGATCGGCTTGCCGCTCTCGTCGAAATACGCCTGCGACGACCACTGGGTCCAACGCGGCGAACCGTCGGCCGAAAGCAAACGCACCTCGCCTGTCGAGGTCGAACGCGCGGGCGTCATCGCAGCGACGAACTCGCCGACCAGATGACGATCGTCGGGATAAATCGCCGGCATGACGTTCGTGGTGAGCAACGTCTCCTCCGTTTGCCCTAAAAACCGGCAGTACGCATCGTTGACGAACGTACGTCGACCGTCGGGCAGCCAGCGGACGATGAACTCATTCTGGGCCTCGACGACGTTGCGGTACCGGGTCTCGCTCGCCCGCAACTCTTCGTTAATCCGCGACAGTTCCTCAGTGCGGAGCGCCACCCGCCGCTCCAGGTCATCCTTGAGCAGCCGAACCTCGTGATCCGCCTGCCGCGCGTCGGTGACATCCTTGGCGATGCCCTCCATCGCCAGGCAGCTGCCGTCGACGCCAAAGATCGCCCATTCCTGAACTTCCAGGACGCGAATTTCGCCGTCCCTCCGCGGCACCTCGAGCACCACTTCCAAGAGCTGCCGGCCGTAGTCCTCGCTACTGCGCCGCTGCAGCATCGGCGGGTCGTCGTTGCCCGGCGTGCCGGTCAGCATGCGCCAATTGCGGCCCAGCACTTCCTCGCGCGGATAACCCAGCACCGACTCGATCGACGGGCTGACGTATGTGATCATCCCCTTCGCGTCGCGCGTGTAGATGATGTAGTCGCCGCGGAACCCCTCGACGAGCCGCCGGTACTTCCGCTCGCTCTGCCGCAGCCAGAGTTCGGCCTCGACGCGCCGCGTGACCTCCTGGGCCATCACGTCTTTGCCGATGCTCGCGCCCGCGTCATCGAACACCTCCCGCTCGCGGAGCAGGAAGTACACGTACTGGCCGTCGCGGCGGCGCGCTATGCACCGCTTCGACTCCGGCGAATCGTGGGCGAGCAGACGGCTCGACAAATCCCGCAACTGATCGCACAGGGCGTGCTTCGCGTCGAAGAACTCGAGATAATCGCGTCCGACGATCTCCGCCGGCTCGAAGTCCAAAATCGCCTGTACCGAGGGACTGATGTACGAGATCCGATCCGCACTATCGACGCGGAAGAAGACGAACTCTTCCTGCCAAACCTCCAGCCACGCGCGGAAGTCGAACGGTCGCGCGGCGGACCGCGACGCGGCCGACTCGGATTTCACGGTTAGACGGTCGAGCGGCATAGACCAAACGCGATTCCAAGGGTGCGAGACTAGTCTCTTCTCGCCCGTCAGCCCGATTGGACGCGGCACAAAGACCGCGTTCAGTATAACCGGCGCTCCCACTCCGCGGGAGTTCAGGTCGCGGAGGTTCGGGTCGCGGGACGTTCAGACCGACGGGGTCAATTCATTATACCATCCCCCAAACGGGGCGCCGCCACGCTGCGGCGGCGCCTGAAGATCGGCGGACGGACCCGACACCGGAGTTCGGCAATCAAGTGCGACCCGCGCTGGCCACCGCGGAGAGCTCGCGGTAGAGGGCGAGCGTCTGTTCGGCCATAGTCTCGGCGTCGTGCCGGGAATGAACCGCAGCTTGGGCGGATTGGCCCATGGCGGCGGCGCGAGCCGGATCGCCGAGTAGCTCGGCCAGCTTGGCGGCCAGGTCCACGTCGTCGAACGGCCGGTGGAGCAGGGCGCCGCGCGTCGCGGCCACCAGCTCGGGATACGTCCCGTGGTTGGGAAGAACCGCGGGCACGCCGTTGGCCCAGGCCTCGAGAATTGGGAGGCCCTTGCTCTCGGGATAGACCGTGGGCGTCGAGAACACATCGAGCGACTGGAGGAACGCGATCTTTTCCTCGCGCGAGAGTTCGCCGTGGTACGCGAAACGGCCGGCGAGCGCCCCGGCGGCCGCTCGCTTCTCGAGCTCGCGCAGATACGTCCGATCGCCCGGCGAGAGATAGCCTGCGGCGTGGAGCTCGAACGGAGGCAGGTCTCCACGACCGGCCAATTGCTCGCACGCGCCGACTAGCAAGTGCAACCCCTTGTCGTGGCACACCCTCGCCAGGTAACCAACGCGGCGCGGATTTCCCGACTGCTTTTCCGAATGCGCCCCGTGCCCAGCGAGATCGAGCCCGTGCGGGATCACGCGAATCCGCTCCCGCGGCACGGCGAGATAGTCCGTCATGTAGTCGGCATAGTAGTCGTTGAGCGCGACAAACGAGTCAACGTCCACGGCGCGTTCGCGCAGCAGCGCCCGGGCGTGTTCGTAGTGCGGCGCCCGGAGCTTCTCCAGAAAAATGTCCTCGCCCGAAAGCGAGCAAACCACCGGCGGCCCGCACCGCTCGGCAATCTTCCGCGCCAGGCCGAGCATCATGGAGTTCGACAGATGCACCACATCCGGCCGTAGCTCGGTGATCAGCCAATCGACGAGCTTGTCGAGTTCCTTCCGTTGGTTGCCCTCTTCGCCCCGCAGCATCGACACGGTCATGGCGCCCAGCTTCGCCGGCTCGATCGTCACGCCGCGGCCGGACACGAGCCGCAGCAGGGCGGGGCTATCGAGCCACCCGTCCAGCCACCGCGGCGTGCGACGAAACAGCGGGAACTTCTGCTGCAGGTAGGCGTTGATCCCGCCGAAGAACACCCGCGGCTGGCTCACGTCGCGCTCATCGGTGCGGATGGGCGTGTAAATGGGCGTGAGAACCACGTCCTCGCCGCGCTTCATCAGCGCCGCGGCCAGCGTGTTGTCGTGCAGGCAGCTTCCGCAATACATGCCCGCGGCGCCGGCGGCGAGATACGCGATCCGCATAGAGAGAAATTTGCCGCCTCGTGAGTTGAAATTCTACGCCAGCGCCGGAATATCCGCGTCCTCGGGCTCGGCGTTCGGATCCTCCGGCGGCAGCTCCTTCTCCATCCGCTCCATGAACGGCTCCAAGTCCGCGAAGATCTTCCCGCACCGGCCGTCGAACACACGCCCAATGAGCAGATCGGTCAGCTCGCCCCGATGGTGCGGAAACTCCTTCACGAATTTTCCCACGCGGAACCCGCCCGAGTAAAACGCGTGAACCAGCTTCCGCACGAAGTTCGTCTGCCGGCCAAACGGCTCAACCCACTTCCCCAGCACCGCGGCCGACGTGTCGCCTGTCTTAAGTGCCTCGATGACGCAATCCGACGCCACCTCGCCGCTCTTCAGTGCGAAGAATACGCCGGACGAGTACACGGGGTCGATGAACCCCCAAGCGTCGCCCACGAGCGTCCACCCGTCGCCCGCCGAGCGATCGGTGACGTACGAAAACTCCTTGGCCACGACCAGCTCGTCGACCAGCTCGGCGCCCTCCATCCGCCACTGCACCGCGGGGCACTTCGCCACTTCCTCGAAGAACACTTCCTGCGGCGTGCCGCGCCCCTTGAGCATGTACTCGTTGTCGCCCACGATGCCGATGCTCACCACATCGTCCGCCTGCGGAATGTACCAGAACCAGCTCTTGCGTTGGTCGGTGTGCAGCACGATTGTGTAAACGCCGCCGTGCTCGGTGTCGCGCTTCGCCCCGCGAAAGTGCCCCCAGATGGCGCACTTCTTGAGCGCCGGATTCACCCGCCGCAGCCCCAGCTTCGACGACAGAATCGCCTGCTGCCCCGTCGCGTCGACCACCACCTTGGCACGCACTTCCTGCGAAGCACCTCCCGCTCCCGCCTGCAGCCGCACGCCGGTCGCGCGGTCGCCGTCCATCAGCACATCGAGCACGCGCACGCCCTGCCGGGCTTCGGCGCCGTGCTCGGCCGCGTTCTCGAACAGCATCTGGTCGAACTCGGGCCGCGGCACGTGCCAGGTCTCGCTGCACTCGTGCGGATCGTTCCAGCGAAACAGAAACGGCGCCGACTCCCGCCCCTTGTGATTCACAAACTGCACGCCGACCTTCTTCGCGTAGCCGCTCTGCTTCATCTTGTCCAGCAAGCCCAACCGCTGGAACACGAAGTAGCTGTCGGGCATCAGCGACTCGCCCACGTGCCGCCGCGGGAAGCGATCGCGCTCGACCAGCAGCACCCGGAAGCCCTCTTTCGCCACCAGCGTCGCGACAGTCGACCCCGCGGGGCCCGCCCCCATGACGATGCAGTCGTACTCGCTCGCAATCGGTTTGGTCGCCTCGGTGAAGTTCATGATCGGGGAATCTCCAACAGTTCAACGGCGGGGCGGCCTTCCACGACAATCCGCGCCGAGCGGGCAAACAACGGCGCACCCACGGCCTGCTGCAACTGATCCCGCAGCATCGCCGACGGATTAACCCGCCATAGATGCTGCAATTCTACGTGCCGGAGCACATTGTGGCGAATCAGCACACGGCCGAGCGGCGTCCCGCGGTCCAGAATCTCCTCGCGCACGGCGGGAGCCAGATGGGTCAGGTTGATGCGCATCACGCCAAACTGCAAAACCCGCCCGCTCGTCTGACACGCGAGCAAACTCGTGCGGCTGTAAAAATCGCCGTCACGGTGCTCGCGCAACACGCGCACGTCGACCAGGCAACTGTGAAACGCCTCGACCGTGACCGTCATGTGGTCGTCGTGGGCCAACAGCGCCCGGTACTCCTCAGGCATGTCACTAGCATCGACGGCCGCGAACTCGCCCAACTCGGCGAGCGACGGAAAGAACGGGGCGACGATGGCGGAAGGTTGAAGCACGGCGGGCGCCCGAAGCCGTCGAGTGACGACACGTGGCGTTACAAGGCGAGAGGGTAAGACGGCGCGTCGCAGCGCCGATGGCTATTGTAACCCCGCACGGCAACGCGAGTTTTGCCCGCGAAAACGCCGGCCAGTCGCAATCACGCGGCCGCGCGACGGCTCGGCCACCCGCCGCCCGAATTCACGGTCGTCAGCAAAAACTCCACGCCGCGACGCACCACGGCATGCTCGTGCAACCCGGCGCCAGCAAGGCTCATCACCACGAAGCTCGTCTGCGGGATCGACTCCATGAACGAGCCGCCCACGCCCTGTAAATCTTCAATCAACGCCAGCGCCGGCTTCTGCGTGAACCCTTGAGCCAAACGCCGAATCGGGTTCAGCGGCGCCGCATGACGAAACTTCGCGAGCCCGGCAGCGAGCAGCGGCGCACTCGCGTCCTCGACCGATCGCAGCGCCGCGC
>JANOIK010001283.1:0-2805 GCA_031407585.1 Planctomycetota bacterium
TTCGAACAGGCCGGCCTGCAATTCCACGTGATCGGCCTGGAAGGGCACCGCGGCCTGTCGTCGCATCCCCACGCGACGCGCAAGAAGACCGGCCCCGGAATGCGACGTCTCACGATCGTCGCCGACGCGGACATCGAGCCGCTGCTGGTCGACGCCCTGGTCCCGCTAGGCGCCGCGAGTTGCACAACCACCGAATGCCGCGAACGCGGCGCCGCTTCCCATGGCGACTCCCAGCGCGTGCGCCTGGAAATCCTCGCCACCCCCGCGGCGTGCGACCAAATGCTCGCCTTCCTCCGCCGCGAAGTCGTCGGCCTCAATCGGCTGGTCGTGAGCGTCGAGCCCGTCGACCTGATCCCGCAAGAGAGTTGGACCCGCTCCCTCAACGGCGTGCATCAACACACCTAGTGGTGGGCTTCTCAGCCGCAACGCGGCGGCCGTCAATAGCCAGGGGCGTCAGCCCCCTGGTGGGCGCCCGACCAACGTTCCAAAGCCCCAACGGGGCGACAGTAAGTGTGCCGGGGACTGGCGCCCCAACCGGGCGTACAAAACACGCAAGGACGCCGAGGACGCCAACCGGGCGCCCGAATCATCCAACCGACAAAAAAACAGGGCCTGCCGAAATTCGGCAGGCCCCGACTATTGACTGCAAATTCCACGATGACGCCGATGCGTCGCTTAACCCCCGGTGTTCACCGTCTCTTCGCCGGACGCCGAGCTCATCGCGTTCCACACGAACGGGTCAATGCTTTCGTTGAAGTAGCCGACCGAACCATCGCAGCGCGATGCGTTTACGCCGCCGACATGCCGGCTGCGAGCGCCGATGTACTGCATGCGAGTTCCGTACGCCGGACCAATGTTGTCTTGCGGAAGCGGCGCTTTCGGACCGGATCCGAACAGCGTTTCGTTGCTACAGGTATTGCCGTCCTGCGACTGCGGCAACGGCCAAACGCCGAAGTTAATGTTGGCCGCCTCAAACGCTTCTCGGATGCCTGGTAATCCGCCCCAGTAATCTCCCCGAGCCAGACAGTCATAGATAGGTTGATTGGGCGTCTTCCAACCCGTGAACGTCTGCCCGCCCAGTGCGGTTTGGGCGTCGGAATATGGTCCTCCCCAACCCTCCGTTTCCGGCAGCACCAAGACTTCAGACATCATCAATGTGTTCGACTGGCCGTCGCTGATCGCCGCCACCTTCTGATTTTTTCTGGGCACAAACGGCGCTCCCCGGAACAGGCATTCGTTAGGCGGCCCCGCGGCGCCAGGGCATGGCTTGCCGTTGAGGTTGAATTGCCCATAAACCGTGTTGCCGGCGTTCACCACGTAGTTCGAGCGCACCCGCGCCCAGTTCTGTTGACCCCACTCATTCTTCTGCAAACCAATGTCCGACGGGCAGGCCATGGACGGCACAAACACCGTTCGACCGGCCAGGTTACCTCCGTTGCTGAACGCAAGATTCGGCCGCACCAACCCTGCCAGACTTCCTTGTTCGATGAACGGCATGAGCGGTATGTACCAACCGTGATCGTCGTACCATTCTCCCGGTCCTGGCGGCACCGGATACCCGTCCGGGCAGAGGGCCGTCGGGGGGTTGGCCTTATTGCACCAATACTTCGCCATGTGCGGGAAACCCTTCTTGGCGACCTCAAAATTCAGGACGGCCAAGGACGTTTGCTTGAGATTGTTCAGGCATTGCGAGCGCCGCGCCGCTTCCCGCGCCGCTTGAATTGCCGGCAGCAGGAGTGCCACCAGCACGCCGATGATGGCGATCACCACCAGCAGCTCGACGAGCGTGAACCCGCGGCGCGTACCTGCGCACCGACGAAGATGACATAGATGGCACATGACGTTATGACTCCTTTGGGGATCGCGAGCGCCCGAACGAGCGCCGGATGAAAAGTGCCCCTCTATCGCGGGCGGCTGCACACTTGGCTGGATGACGGTTATGAGACCCGAGTCGTTGTGTTTAACTTAATTCGTTTCGACGAGATCGAAATTCGCGTCCGACTTGTCCCCGTCGACCTGAAAATCGATTCCTGAGGCGTATTGCGGCGGCGTGAGATTGACCATGCTGCGGATTGTGGTGCCGCGCTCGACGCGCTCCGGCCCCGAGGGCTGCGCAATGTTGAACGTAACCTTGACGGCGCCGACCGGCGTCTTCGGCGAATCGTACTGGCCGTTGACGATCGAAACCGTCGCGGTCGTTCCGTCTTTTCTGTCGACAGGATTAAAAAATATGTGAGCCGTCGCGTCCGTCGGAATCGGCTTGCCGCCGAGCGTCACCGTACCCTGCAGATGAGCGGTTGGCGGTCCGGCTTCCCCGCCGCAACCGGCCGTGACGCTGACCAATCCCAAAACACCGAGCGCGATGAAGTTTCTGAGAAGCTTCGGGGTCGAACAAAACTGCATAAGTACCAGCTTCATTGAGATAAGGATGCCAAGCCTCGGCCGTCCGCCGCGGCGCCGCGCACGCGTGCATGCACGTCATGCTAGCGCGCTGGGCAGAACATGAAAAGTACGGACAGCCGCCATCCACGCCGACAAACGCCTGCACGCGTTCGCTCCCGCCGCCCCACGAAAGCCGCCGCGCCGACATCCCTAAGTATTGCAGGTTTACCCCTTATCCGTGCACAAATCTTTGCGAAAAAACTTTTAGATTTCGCGCACGGACCCCACGCCGGTTCGGTTCGCGCGTCTTCCGCCTTCCACCCTCAGGTGGCCCAAAACGCGCGCTTGACAAAACGCCCCAATTGGTGTATAAAGGTACACAAACACGCGACGTCCCGCTGTTAGCCGGCATCGTCCCAATGC